>PBYL01000454.1 GCA_002729595.1 Thalassovita sp.
TGTCCATAAGCTAATTTTAAAATTACATTTTCGAATCGTTCTGCTTCAATTTTAAAATATGTTTTTCCACTTTCACTTATAAATGCTTTATCTAATCTAGATTTTAATTTTTTCTTTCGTTTTAAAACTTTCACTATTCTCTCTCTAGATAATTTATCTAAATCTGTAGTACCACAGATGATACATTCGATAAGACATGCAAAATATTCTTCATCTAAAGAAAATCCATTATTACATTTTAAACAGCTAGGTACTACTGGAAGATTTTCAGGAAAGGGTTTTTCGAGTAGGATTTTTGACGGTACATGGTCTCTAGTTTCTGGATATTCTCCACAATAAGCACATTGAGTATTTAATCTATCATCACTAAATATTTTTAATTGTTTCAATTTTTAGTTTATATTAAAATTCGTACATCCTATTTCACATGAGTCAATATTTGCATACTTAGTATTATATAAAAATATTAATAGTGGAGGGATTAAACAAAATATTTAATAATAATGTCTAATCATGAACTTTTTAAATTTTTAGGAAAAGTTTTTTTTAGTGATTGACAAATTTTGCTAAAGTCCTCTTGTATTTTGGGTTTTCTTTTAAATAATGAATTTAAACTTTCAGTTAACCACCATGGGTCTGTATTTTTATAAACCTCCAATAATTCTTTTACAATTATTGAACTCAATTCATTGAATTCTATAAACAATTCAATCAAATCTGCTTTTGAATTGATTTCTTTATGCTTCATTTGAGATAATGAGGCATTTTCAAATAATTTTGAATATATAATATTTAAAAGTTCTTTATTTGATATATTTCTTCTAATTTGATCATTTTTGGGTAAGTTATTAAAGCTCTCTTGATTGAAGTTTTCATATAAAAGTAGCATAGCTTCGTGAATTTGATTTTGGGGAATCAAATTATTAATTAAAAGAGTTGAATAAATATAATATTTATATGTTCGATTAATGTTTCTTATTGAACTATTAACTCTAGATTTCCAAATTTCCCTTATGTCTTGCGCAGAATAGACCAATTCATGAATTAATTGAGGTTTGTTTGCTATTAATTGTAAATCAAAATTTGGGGATGACTTAATAAATTTGATTAATTCTTTTTTTACAAGCTCTTTTTCAATAGAGATAAACATATCATAAAAAATTTCTGAAAATACATCATCTGAAGGTACCAGAGTGGATTCATACAATATATTATAAAAGTTTGTAAAAAACTGTTCACATTCTGCAACTTCAATTGATGTATCTATTTCTTTTAATAGATATTTATAATCTGCATCTGGAGGAGTTTTAGTTTCATCAAAGTGCATTGTGATTTTTTTTAGTAAATCCAGCATTCCACCTTCTAAAGTTATTTTAGATAAATTTGATCTAATAAAACTCCATAATGCTTCTACATGATTGTGGTTAATCTCATTTTCTTTATAATGAGCACAATCATTTCGTCTATCTTTCCAATAACCAATTTCTTTTCTTATTGAAGGTGATATATTAAATATTGAAGTAGAAGAAGAATTATTAAGCTCCTCAAAAACCCTCTTTTCCCATTTATCATCATCGTTTAACTCTTTCAGAATATGATCCCATCTTTGAATAGATATGTTTTGTTTTTTTTTGGAAGAAATAATCCTCTCTTTAATTATTGTAAGAAACCCTAAATAGGATAATAACAATGAAGCTCTATTCGCTTTTACAGTGTAACACAAATAGGCTTCTTCAAATAATGTTTTTGAATTAGGAGACAGTTTTTCGTTTCTTTTTGAAATCCAATCTTTCAAAATATTAATGATTTAGTTAGTAAATAAAAAATTACAGTGATATAATTAATGAATTATTCTATTGAAGAACGTAAATAGTTTACGTTTATCTTTATTTTCTTTGCAAGAAACAATTAAAATTGATTTTGATAAAAAATACGATAAAACTACTATGAACATAATATCATTTTTTGCTGGAGCTGGAGGATTAGATTTAGGTTTCCAACAAGCTGGATTTAGAGTAAAGTGGGCAAACGAGTATGATAAAGATATATGGGAAACATATTCAAAAAACCATACAGATACATATTTAGATAAAAGGAGCATAACTGATATTAATTCTGATGAAGTTCCAGAATGTGATGGTATTATAGGTGGTCCCCCATGTCAAAGTTGGAGCGAAGCTGGAGCATTAAGAGGTATAGATGATAAAAGGGGGAAATTATTTTTTGATTTTATTAGAATTCTAGATGCAAAAAAACCAAAATTTTTTTTAGCAGAAAATGTAAGTGGTATGTTATCATCGAGGCATAAAGATGCTTTATCAAATATTAAGGAAATGTTTAAAAATGCTGGAACTGGATATGAACTATCATTTGCATTATTAAACGCTGCCGATTACAATGTACCTCAAGATAGAAAAAGAGTTTTTTTTATTGGAATAAGAAAAGATTTAGGCATTAAATTTCAATTTCCTGAAAAAAGTAAAAAAAGGATAACTCTATTAGATGCTATTCATGACCTGAAAGATAATGTATTGCCTGCAAATGAGAAAAATAAAACAAATGGGAGCCGATGTAAAGTCTCTAATCATGAATATTTAACTGGTGGGTTTTCTACTATATTTATGTCTAGAAATAGAGTAAGAAATTGGGATGAACAATCATTTACCATACAAGCTGGAGGCAGACATGCTCCTCTACATCCACAAGCGCCTAAAATGGAGCTTGTTGGTAAAGATGAAAGAATTTTTGTTTCTGGCTACGAGTCTTTATATAGACGATTAAGTATTCGAGAGTGTGCTAGAATACAGACATTTCCAGATGATTTTATATTTTATTACAATCAATTATTATCAGGTTATAAAATGATTGGCAATGCTGTACCTGTTACTTTAGCAAAAACTTTAGCGCTAAGTATAAAAGAACAACTTTCAAATAGTTCAATTGAAAGTAATAGTATCCATCAAGAACTTACAACAGCATGAATATTCTAGAAGCAATAAATAATATAACTCAAATAGACTTTAGCAAAGTTGCAGTTAAAGAAATCACAATAGGTAATAATCGTGCTCAAAATATGGGTAGAGGCTTAGAAGAATTTGTTATGAATGCCTTTGCAAATTCTTTTCTTATAGAAGATCAAAAAACTCTAAATGCAGAGTATGAAAAAGTTTTCTCATTTCAAGGAAGTAAACGTAATCCTCCAGATCTTATGTTAGAAAATGGAGCAGCGCTTGAAATAAAAAAACAAGAAAGTTTAAATGTTGAATTACAGCTTAATAGTTCTCACCCGAAACAGTTTTTAAAATGTGATAGTCCATTAATTACTAAAACATGTAGAGAGTCAGAAGATTGGAGCCAAAAAGATTTTATTTACATTATTGGGCATATAC
Source organism: Thalassovita sp. (assembly GCA_002729595.1). GTDB lineage: Bacteria > Bacteroidota > Bacteroidia > Cytophagales > Flammeovirgaceae > Chondrinema. The sequence goes on from PBYL01000454.1 coordinate 3,390, forward strand.
CTAAGGAAACTAAAACATTATCATCAATATGGTTTGTTTATGGTGAAATATATGCAGCTTCTGAAGAGGTATACTTATCATTAAAAGAACAAATTCAAACAAACCTTATGGAAGATCAAAGTATACCATTTTCAGAAACACAAGAATTAGGAAGAGTAAATGAGATTGACCCTTTAAAAATCACAAATCTAAGAGTTAGAGGTATGTGGTTACTAAAACAACCTTTTCAAGTATTTGACTATGTTCATGATTATAATCCAAAATGTACATTTCAGTGTATTACTTTAATACCTACCTCAAAATATGAAGCTCTTCCTAAAGAATCTAGAGATAAAATAGATGGTAATGAATTAATTGTTGTTACAGATGTACAAATACGAAATCCAGATAACCCCGTTAAATTGATAAATTGTAAAAGAATATATTATTCATTTTAGTTTTAGTACATCTAATTTGGTTATTTTTTATAAGCTTAAAGGCATTAGTAACTTGTAATCACATTTTGTGAATTTGTTTAAATATTAAATCATAGTTATGATTTTTCCAGTTGAATCATTATTACAGTTTTGATCATTTCTGTGACTATTATCAATTGACCAACCATATAATTCCTTAGGCATAAATTCTCCATTTTCTTGTTGTTCATAAACTGTATTCAAATAAAATTTCATATGCAATACTCTGCCTTGTCTATAATAATTCATTGCTAATTCATATAGTTTTTTGTAGCCAGTAAGTGGCTTATTATATCCATAGAAGTTTTTCACAAAATGTATGTTTTCATTTTTCAATCGGGTTTCAATGAGCTCCTGATCTTCAAATAGCTCTCTTTCATGGGGATAATCAATACTGTAATATCTTTCTACCCAACCTTCAGTTTTTTTAGAATTTTTGAAAACTACCCACAGTTTAATCAAAGATTTTTTTTGACACTTTGAAAGGGTATTTATTGGTGAAAAAGCATTTTGCTTGATATAATGCTCTTTAATAAATTCATCTAAACTTTCTTTGGCGTTTAGTCTTGAGGATTCTATGACTTTGGGGTCATTGATTACTTTCATTAAAGTAGAAATACTCATTTCTGCTATTTCTTTATTGGTATATTTTTTTTGTTTCATTTTTAGTAAAATTGTACTTTGTAAGATTAATCAATCGTGAATTTGAAGCCGCTGCTAGCTTATGCTATCAGCGTAGTTAGATCTTAATATTGTTTAAATTATAATTGAGAATTATTGTATAAGCTGCTGGTAAATTCCAGCAGCTTATTTGTTTAGATGCAACTTATTTTTAATTGCAGTTGCCAAGCAATAAAGAGTTTTGATACTCTTTTCCTGCGTCTTAAATATTTTTTTGATCAGGTCTTCGCTTTTTTGTAAAACTGCCTATTTGCTTTCTGCTTTTTTTGTTGTAGACATTGAACCAGCGCCAATTTGGATACTTTTTATCTAAAAAATCAGTGAAATCAAGCAAGTTACTGGTATTATATTTCACAAACTTTTCACCTGACACTTTTGCAATGCACCTGTACTTTCGCTCTTTTTCTGCACCATTCATCAAATTTTGACCTTTCATCATTTTGGAAATATATCTTTTTACTCAAAACTCTTCCTACTTCTCTCACTTTCTGAAAGCTTTCTGAAAGTATTTTCTGTAAGTAATTTCAGTAAGTTTTTAGGTAAGTCTTTCTGGTACAGTAAGGCCTTACTTCCAGAAGATGGAAAAGTATTCCAAGTACTTCGGAAAGTAAAGGCAAAGAAATTTCACTTGCCTGTTTTTACGTTGTTATAGGCATTATTTAAAGTCTCTAAATTGTGCGCACAATTTTTCACTTCCTCGAATATGAAAGATTATTTTACGGTGGTGGCAGATTATGAAATTTAGATTTCATTCTATTGATTGCTTAGGTTAAAAAATTGACTGTTGATGGCAAAAAGGGTTTCTTTATGATTTCCTTTTTTTCTGATATTTCCACCGTTTAGAGTTACTTTATAAGCTGTTAATATACCAGCCAATGCAAGCCGTTCTATATGACTATCTAAGCTTTTTACATGGATATTTAATTGTGAAGCGATAGATGCACCATTGTCTTTAAAATATCCACATACATATCTTTCCTGCCCCAGTTCCACTAAGCTGGTGTGTAATGGGTTAGAAAAGTTCACATTTTTCTTGATGGCAATTTTAAAAATAGTCTCAGCAGTTTTTGTGTGTTGTTCTCTAATCTGGAGACCAAGTGACTTATCTTTATTGTAGGCTTTAATGTGCTTATGCAAGAGCCTTATCGGTTTTTCAGACTCAATGACTTTATGTATTACTTTTTCCATAGTGGTAATTGTCTAGTAGTTATCTGGATTAGTTTTCTTCATTGTCAGTGCCAGTTTTTTTCCATAAAATACTTTGCTGAGCAGAGTCTAAATTGCTTTCCACAAGCTTTAATTTATCCAATTTTCTTTCCTCTCTTTTTTTATAGGTATGTTCTTTTCTTTTCATGTCTGCACATTCCTTTGAACAGTATATTTTTTTATTAGAGGATTCATTAACTACATTGGCAAAAAAAGGCTGACCACAACATTTACATTTTCGTGGTTCGTATCCTTCAGGAGCTTTAGTGAGACCTAATTCTGTATATTTCTCGAACTGTGTTACTGTCTCAGTAACATTATCTAAAGGCATATTTTCATTGTTTTGGCTTTCAACCTCATTCCTAAAAATCTTTAGATTGCTATCATTGAATGGACTGCTATTCATTTGATGTTCTTCAACAGTATTTTGATTGAGATTAACTTCTTTTTGCTTGGTTTTTTCTTTAAGATTGGGAGGTGGTGATTGATTGTTTTTACTTGATTGACTACTATATTCCAATGCTGATTTAAAGGAAAAAATACAATTAAATATCATACATATGATGTATATACTTTCCGAGAATATCACATTATATCTGTTTTCTTGTACAGCTGCTAAAAGCTTAATATTATAAGAGTTTAAACTGGATTCAAACTCTTTTATAAGAGTAGCTCTTTGTTTGGTATGCTCGCTAATGAGTTCTGACTTTTGAGTTTCCAGTTTATTTAGTTTTTCTCGATCAATAGATACTTGATTGGTTGAATGCCATTTATTGCCAGACTTTGGTATATAAACTGTTCCTTGATAGGTGTAGCGGGATTGAATATCTTTAATGGTATTATCAATTTGAGCTAAATTGTTTTTGAATATTTGATCTGTATTGTTCGTCTTTTCATCTATTGGGGGAGGAGTGAAATTCTTTACCGTTTTTCTTTCAATACCATGCATACTAAACCAGATTGAACCACCTATACACGAGAGAGATAATAATAAAAAGAAGAGATTAAATGATTTTGGATATCCCAAAAATTCGTGAAAAAACTTCAGGGTTACTATGGACTTGAATATTTCAAATAGAACGGTAGTTAGTAGAGCAAAGTAAAAAGGATGAGAGAGCTTTAAAAATGCCAAATTAGCTTCAAAAAAGCTTAATTCTGAATAACCAGAATAACATTGCGCTGCAATACTGATAAGAGTAAAAACGGCAAATACCCCAAAGAATCTACTATAATAGTCTTTTTTTTCTACGTAATTTCGGGTAAATATTTTTAAAAAAAAGTTTTTCAAAACATTAATATCCTTAATATTTTCCATAATTTTAGGCAGTTTCTATTTCATTAGGGTAGCCGTGACTGTGGTTGGGATTGGCTGCCCTTGACTTTTGGTGAACACCATGAAAGCTTATTAAGCTTTCATGGTATCTTTTATAAGGAAAGACTAGAAAACTTCATCAAGTTTTTAGCCCTTAATTGAGTGAAGGCTTAACCTTTGGCAAGTCAAAGCTTCACCCATTATCAAAAAGTTCATCATTCTCCCTTTTAATCTTTCTGGAGATAACATACTGTAAAATGAGCAAGCAGGGGATAAGTATCCCTAATATTATATAAGCTGTTGTTAGCATTATTTTAATTTCTTGAGTGTGAAAAATTATAAATATTTAAGAATCAAAGGCTTCTCTGTATCTCGCTTTTTTGCTCGATTCTTCTGCCGATTTTCAATTTCACACTCTTTATTAAAAATTCTCCTCTGCTCCCAGATAGAATTTTCATCTTTTTTTACGTTATTTGTCATGTCTATAAAAAAGTTTGATTTCACAGTTGAACTTGAAGCCAGGTGTTGGTAGCACTTGGCTTTTTTTATTTAGAGATTCAATTTCTGTTTTTCTGTATAGCTAATCTTTAAGTTCTTATATCTTTTTGATGTCAACTCATTCTAAAGCCTCTAATTATTGTGAGAAAAATCTTTGAATGTTTAAGTTAGACTTTTTGAAATATTTTACGTTTATTTGTAAATGTATCAAACAAAACTAAAAGATTTAAATAAAATAATCGATACATCTAAATGATTTCAATGCAATTGTATCGAATAATATTAAAACATTCAAATTTTATTACTAAATAAATTTAAATGGATATGGATTATCTTCAATTTCATCACAGATTAGATTATTTGATGAAGGAAAGGGATATTACAGGTAGAATGCTAGTAAAGCAAACGGGTAAAAACCCTGCTACTATAAGTAATTATAGAACTGGTGTTACAATACCAAGTATTCAATTTCTTCAACAGCTTAAATTATTCATACCTGATATGAATGTAAATTGGTTGTTATTTAATGAAGGAGAGCCCTTTTTAAATAATCAAAATGGGAGCGCTGCAAATGATCAAAAAAAAATAGTTAGAAATACTGCTTTGGAGGAAAAAATATCAAAGATGGAGTCAATAATTAGTGGCTTAAACAATGACTTTAAAGAAGTTAAACAACTTGCATACGAGAGTTTGGAAAAGCTTAAGGGTGTAGCATCAGTCAGGTTGATGCAGTTTTGTAATCAATTTGTTAACACCCAAATATCTTATCTATATAAGTAACTGACTATCTGGTATTTATACCGTGGGATTCAAGTCCTCGTGGGCCCACCCCTGTAAATCAGGCAGTTACGTTTACGTGACTGCCTTTTTTGTGTTTATCAGTTTAAACATGGTTTAAACATTTTTTAGTTATGGAACCGTATGATTTATTTTTTGAAAAGATCAAAGATGAAATAAAAAAACAATTACTAACTATTGGATATGATGAGTTTAAAAAAAATAGTTCTATCAATAAAAAAGAAGAAGTAATTCTTAGAAATTACTTTAATGATGTTGTAGAACTAAAACAGAAATTAATAAA
>PBYL01000455.1 GCA_002729595.1 Thalassovita sp.
CCATACCAGTATTTTCTATAATTACTGTTTTAGCAGCAATTTGGTCAAGCTCAACTTCTTCGAAATCAATCTCAGTATCAGATACAGCTACTGAAATAGGGAACTCTGATTCTCCAATAACTTCAATATAATCTACTAATACCCAGTTCATTTTAGATATTACCGTAAGCACATTTTCACCTTTGCTTAATACCATTTCACCAGTAGTCATTGTACCCCAATATGAGATACCAAAGCTTTCATCTTCTTCTGAAACAGAGTCATAAATACCTTTAAGAGCTGTACTATTCCCATTCAACTCAAAATTATAAGCTGATTCGAAGTAGCTTGTCGAAGAAGTTCTATCACCCGACCTTAATCTGACATTCACTGTGTAAGTTCCGTCAGCAGGAATATTGAATGGCAAACTTACTGCATCTCCTGAGTCATATAATCTAACTGCTGTTTCTCCACTTAAAAATGTTGATGTCTCATCACTTTCACTTACTTTAGATTTAGAACCAACATCTGTTTTTGCAACATAAATATCCTCTGCTTCTAGCTTTACGCTATATGTTGTAACATTGGTATTAGTACTAATTGCAATAGCATTTAAAATAACAGTACTATTACCTTCAGTTTTATCAGACACAATTGTTAATTCACTACTAAATTCACCAGCTTCATCACTTAAAAATGAAACCTCTACATCTACACTCTCTCCTGTTGCAATAACTCCAGAAAAACTACTTGAAAATACACCATTCGTTGAAGTAATTTCACTTATTGTTAAATCACTATTTCCCGAATTGCTTAGTGTCAATGTTTTAGTAATACTTTCACCCGCATTTACTTCTCCAAATTCTAGTGAAGATGCTACACTAAGTATTTTGGTTTCTGGCTCCTCTTCTTCAACACCAATTTGAATTACCTCGATGTAATCAATCAATCCCCAAGTTGACAATGCCTCAATATCCAATGTATGATTACCTGCAGCAAGGCTCATACTAGTAGATTTCATAGTTCCCCAATATGAAGTTCCAAAATTATAGTCTTGACCTGATACAGTAGATTCATCGCCAGTCATTGCTAAACCGTTATCATCAAGAGAAAAGCTATAAGCATCTGGCCAATAAGCAGTTGAGTTAGTCACATTACCAGATCTTACTCTTACATGTAACTGAAATATTCCTTCTTCTGGTAAGCTAAAAGTATATCTTACTTTATCTCCATTATCGTATAGCTTTATAGCTTTGCTATCACTCAAGAAAGAAGAATTATCTTCCGTTTTTTCTATACTACTTTTAGATCCACTATCTACCAAGACAGTAAAACCGCTATTCTCAGCCTCAATTTTATGAACTGTTTTAGTATTCTCATTCGAAAGATCTAATGTACCTGTACCTGATAAGGTAATTACATTATTTCCTGAAGTTTTATCAGAAGTAATTTCTATCTCACCTGTTTGAGCACCTTCTGTGGTAGGTTGATAAGTAACTGATACAGTTACTGAAGCACCTGCAGCAATAGATCCAGAGTAACTACATACAAACTGATTATTATTTGAACTTACTTTTGAAATGGTTAAAGTTGAATTACCTGTGTTTTGAATAATCAAATCTTTACTCGTACTTTCTCCTAAAACAACAGAACCAAAAGAGAGACTAGAAGCTACATTTAATATTTTGGTATCTGTTACTGGCTTCGAAGAACTTCCACTGTAAGGCCATACTTTACCTTCCATTTGACCGAACATAAATAATGTTCCTGGATGACTACCCCATGAACCAATATTAATTGGATAACTTCCTGCTGATGTTGGATTTGAGCTATAACCTCTTGTTCCGCTAGCAGTTCTAGTATAGATTGATTTAATATAATTGTCTTGATAGTAAATGTTAGCTAAGGCAACCCAACGGTCCATTTCTATCTTTCTTGGAGTTGAAGAAGGCGCAGAATATCCATCTATATTGTAAGTTCCCCAACGTCTTGTATTTCCATAACTACCATCAAAGTGTTTTAGGTAAGTAGTAATTATTTTCTTTATGCCTTTAGGCTCTGATAATTCAATACTTTTTCTCCATGCTCTGCTTGATGTAGATGAAGGGAAATATTTATTATATTCTGAAGTTCCTGGCTTTAATTGCCACTCGTACAAATTCTCATAGTCTGAATCAGATTGTTGATTTCTCACATAAGCATCTATCATATCTACAATGCTACCCAAAGCTACAGAGGTATATGACAAGCCTTTTTGTGGATAACTAGTATCTCCTCTATGCGAATCAGCAAATGTACCATCCGAAAAAGTACCAAATACAATCCATTCCTTTACCCAACGTTTGGCTGCACTAATCTGAGTTTTTGCCTGACTACCATGAGAACTATTATTTTTCAACAAAATACTAGCACGCATTACAAATCTCCACATAGCTGTGGTTCTGTTTGAGTAAGACTCATTTATACCATAGCTAGTATATGGGGAACCTGACCAAGCCTCTCCTCTTACATTATCAGGCCAAGAATTAGTAGTTACAGAATATTCATTAGATGCATAGTTGGGGAATACTAGTGTAGTATATTTAGTTAACATGCTGAAATAGAACTTACTAGCATTAAGTAACCATGTTTCGATTTTTGCTTTTTCAGAAGAGCTGTAAACACTACTTCCTCTTGTGTAATCATAAGCGTTTACAACAGTGTTTAACCAACATGCAATAAAAAAACCAGGGTTACGATCGTAAAAAGGCTTCGATAATGACCAACGATTTGAATTAGTAAAATCTAACCACTGGTTACTAGCATACCACAACATTTCTGTTCTAACAGCATTTGCAAACTCAGTCCCTTTTTTACCAGAAATGTTACCTCCATCTCCACCTATCATTTGATAAACAAAACCTGCATTTTGGATCGATAAAGCCCCATAATCTCTACTATTTATATTTGGACGTGGCTCTCTATCATCAACTTCTGATTTCCTATTTGAAGCTGCACTTAGTTCTGTGATTGGGCTATTTAAACCTTTGGAAGTATCGTAATTTGTAAATCTGTCATTAGCTGAATTACTTACTGCTGTAAGTGCATCAGCTAAAATTCTATCCCAGTCTCCCGGGCTATAGCTACTCACATCTCCAGTGCTTTTGTACAAAGTTTGCCCTGAAGACAAACCTGCACGTTGGCGCCAAATTGCTAGCTCCTCCGCACTAAAATGTAATCCTGACTGTCCGAAGCTTTTTAGAGAAAAAAGCAGAAAAGTCAAAAAAATTGACGTAATACGACTCATAATTAATTGTTTTGATTGGATTCTTTTCATTATTTAGCCTAGTTTTGTTAAGCTTTGTTAATGGGTAATGTGCTGTATAATTAAATCAAGCCATAAAGACTTATTGCATGGAGTTGGCAAATAATAGGGTTACAGATAGGTAAGAAATTCGCAGACAAAAATGTATAAAGCTTAAAAAGACTGCTTATTTTTTAAACAATTTGCCGCTATTAGACTTTATAAATGCATTTGATATTTTAATGAATTCTATTATTCTGAGTAAGATTTTTGAAACAATGAATGGAAGACTTCACAAATAGCTCAATATATTCAAGTTTATTAACAAGTATTTGACCCAGTCCAAATAATGAAGTTGTATTCTTGCAATAACAATAATTGTCAAATTTCTGAAATCAAGTTGCTTAATTTTTTCACTAATAAATCAGCCCTTTATAATTAGTAGTTTATGAAACTTCTTTGGATCGCTCCTTACCCTTATTTTGTATCAAACAAACCTCAACACCCCGCTCCTTGGGTTCAAATGTTGGCTTATCGTTTAAAAGAAGAAGCAGGCATAGAACTCACTATTTTAAGCATGACGGCAAGTGCTACTTCAGAAATTGAGGAAGTTGAAAAAGATGGGATTAAATTCATTTTTATAAAGAAAATCAATTCTATATTCACTAATGAATTTACGCTTTTTCAAATAAGTATAAGAAAGCTGAGAAGTTACCTCAAAAAGAATTATACTAAATATGATTTGATTCACCTACATGGTTCCGAACATCAATATCATACAAGTGCTAAAGGACTTGATATACCAAAAGTACTTTCTATACAAGGTATTTTAACAGAATATGCTAAAGTTGTTCCTAATAAACTTACTGTTAAATACCTTACACTTAAATTAGGTGGCATCTACGAAACACTCGATTTAAAAACAGTAAAAAACTTTTCTTGTAGAACCCACTGGGATTCTGGCTATGTAAAAAAGCACTGCCCAGACTCTAAAATATTTAATATCTGGGAGATGATTCGCCCTTCTTTCTTTACTGATCATTTCTCTTTAAAGAAAGACAAACTTCTATTTTTAGGAGGTACTCAGCAGATCAAAGGTTTTAAAGAAATGCTTCAAGCTTTTGATAAAATAAGAGCAAAAGCAAATGTAAAGCTCATGATGGCTGGAAATGTAAATACTGAAGAAGTAAAAAACACCATCGAGACATATAAATTGAAAAATATTTCAGATGATGATATTGAAATAAAAGGCTTTCTAGATGAGCAAGGTATTATTGATGTCTATAATAGTGCTTTTTGTTTCGTTCATCCATCTTATATTGATAATAGCCCAAACAGTGTGTGTGAAGCTCAATTATCTGGATTACCAGTTGTAGCTTCTGATGTGGGAGGTGTAAGCTCTTTAATTACAGATAAAGAAACAGGAATACTTACAGATCTAAACATTGATAATATTGCTAACAGTGTATTAGAATTGTTAGATGATGATAGTCTAAGAGATAAGATATCTGAACAAAGTAGAGAGTTAGCAAGAAAAAGACACGATCCTGATGAGATTTTAAAACAAAATGTTGAAATGTATAAGTCAATTATCAGCTAAGGCTTTGTAGTAATTATTTCTTGTTCTTATATCTGAAACTATTATGAATGTTTATAAAATCTGGGGATTAAGGAAAATATGGCTAACGTTTGAAAACTTTTTTTTTAATTTCAAATACAAGTCTATTCTCGGAAATAAGGTGAATATTTACGGTTCACCATATGTTTTTATCCCTAAAAACGCTTCTGCAAAATTTGGAAAAAATGTTACATTAATTTCATCTTCTTACTTTAGCGAACCAGGCGTGAATCACGAAGTAATGATCAGGTTACTTAATGAAAATGCCAAACTCACTATTGGAAATAATGTTGGAATTAGTGGTGGTGGTGTATGTGTTCAAGAAGAAGTTGTAATTGGCAATGAAGTGATGTTTGGAGCAAATGCTTTTGTAACCGACACAGACTTTCATCCTGTGGCACCAGAAAACAGAAGATTTAGCAAGGAAAATGTTAAAAGTAAAAAAGTACAAATAGACGACAATGTATTCATAGGAATGAATACAGTAATTCTAAAAGGTGTACATATCGGCAAAAATTCAATTATTGCGGCAGGTAGTGTCGTAGTTAAAGATGTGCCAGCCATCCAAATTTGGGGTGGCAATCCTGCAAAGTTTTTAAGAGAGCTTTAATCGTTTCCTTTTAAAACTTGATGTAATAATTAATAATAATCCCATTATAGTTACCGGAAAAAATTGAGCAAAATGAATTATCACTCCTAGTGTCAGTGATAATTCTTCTTTAACATGGAATAAACTTAAGCTCAATAGTACCATTCCTTGAAATACACCTAAATATGCAGGAGATGAGGGTATTAATATTCCGAAATTAACTATTGCCAAAACAAAGAAACCTATAATTATAGTCGGAATTTGTAAGCCAAAATAATACAAAGCTAAAACAAATACAGCTCCCTCAATTGTCCAAATTAGCAGGCTCAGAAAAGCTATTTTTAATGTATTAATGTCTAATTGAAGAAAGGCGATGGCATTATACACCTTTTCAACTATTCCTTCTGCTATTGTATAAAACTTATTATTTAAGAGTTTTGAGAAAATTTTTAAAACCAAGCTTTTATTAATCTTTAAAATAATAATAGCTGTAATCGCAATTAAAAAGATACTCAATGACAAATAGAGTACATTTTTAAGCCATGCATTTTCTAAAATATCAGTATTTAAAAGGGAAATAGATACCAATAAAAACAGCAACAAAACCAATCCATCTAGAATTTTTTCTGTAAAAACAGAAGTGAATGAGGTTAAACGAGCAATTTTAGTTCTTCTACTAAAAACCTCCATTCGCAAGAGTTCTCCTCCCCTAGCTGGTATGAAATTATTACCTGCAAAACCTGCTACTATGGATACAAAACTATCTTTTAGGGTTATTCTAGCATTTACTGGAAACATCAATTTCCATCGTATTGCTCTTGGTAAGAATGATGAAATATAAACAAGCATTAAACTCAGTAATTGCCAAATACTAATTTGCTTTATATTACGCCATGTATCTTCAATTGAAATATTTTGAGAAATATAATATATGATTATAGCCGAAATCAAAATTCCTAAAGCTCCAATAACATATTTCTTCATGGTAAATTTGAGTAATTGGCAGGTATTAATTTTATGATTTAAAACAACTTTTTGTCTTCGGTATTTAAATGATTGTTATCTACATCAGACTTTGAAGTGATGATCTCATCTATAATATAGAAAGGCCTACGTTTAACTTCTACATATATTCGACCAAGATACTCACCAATAATACCTAATATAATTAGCATTATTCCACCTAAAAAAAACATCCCAACACCTAATGTTGCTAAGCCAGGGGTATCTGATGGTGAATATCCCATAATTTTAAAATCGAGGATACGATGAATAATAAAAAATATACCTATGCAAAAAGACGGTATTGATATAAAAATACCAAGATAAGTAGACAACCTAAGAGGAAAAGTTGAAAAGCCAAAAATACCATCTAAAGCTAATTGCAAGAGTTTAGGGAACGTGTACTTTACATCACCCGCAGCTCTCTCTGCTCTTTCATAAGTTAAACCTACTTGCTTAAACCCTGCAAAAGCACGTAAACCTCTTATAAACCGAATATTTTCAGGAAACTCATAGTTTAATGCTCTTACTACTTTTTTATCCATCACACAAAAATCACCACTATCAAGTGGTATTGCAATCTCGCTAATCCATCCTAAAATTCTGTAAAATAAAAAATAAGATACCCTTTTTATAAGTCCTTCTTTTCTTCTAGTCCTTATGGCATATACTACATCATAACCTTCCTTCCATTTTGCTAGAAATCTAGGTAACTCTTCTGGTGGATCTTGCAAATCTCCATCCATAATAACTACAGCATCGCCTTTGGCTATTTTAATTCCAGCTGAAATAGCTGCCTGATGCCCAAAATTCCGAGAAAGCTGAATTATCTTAAAAAAGGAATATTTATTAGCAATTACTTTAAGTAATTCCAACGAATTATCAGAAGAACCATCATCAACCAAAATAATCTCGTACTCTTCTCCCCATAAAGGTGCTGCATCCACCAGTCTTTGCTCTAGTTTCGGAATTACACTCTCCTCGTTGTATAATGGTATTACAACTGATATCATCTTGATTCTAATTAAATCCTATTTTACCCGCAAGCGACGCATTTTTAGGCACAAAATCAGCATTCATACCCATACTTTTACAAGCTTCTGCAGCCACTCTTATAGCATTGTTTGTACTTCGCTCATCAGGATAAATATGATTCATATTTGCTATATAAAGCTTATCTATCTCTGTTTTACATTGTGGCACTTTTTTGGAAAAGTTCAAATCACATACAGTAGCTGCACTGTGAGTTTTAAAAGTATAAACTTTTTCAATTTGGGACTCAGTAAAATTGGGATATATTTTTTTCAAAGGAGGAATCATCATTGCTTCAATCTCCTTATTGCCCATTTTTGCCAATGGTTCGTCATCTGCAAAATATCTTGAAAGATAGGCGATATGCTTCCCATTATAATTTTCAGGAGGAATAAAATTAGTATGCTCGATAATTCCCCCAAATGGGAATCCACTTTCCGCTACATTAAGCCAATATATATCACTGAGCTTTTCTTTCATCTCCAGAATCACGCAAACAGCCCCAAAATACTTGGTTTGTTGCAAAAAAGAAGCTAATTGAGGTGCTGAAGAGGTCAGCATTTTAGCTGTTATATTTGTAGGAATGGTAAACAAAAAGCTTTTTCCAGAAATTGTATCTCCTTTATCTGTTTTTAAAAATTCAACTTGATTATTTACTATTTCTATCTCATTAATTGATGTATTGTTTATCAACTTTACACCCAATTTAAGGAGAGCTTTTAGCAATGTATCTAACAAAACTTGCAAGCTACCTCTTATGTAACCTAACTTTTCATCACCTTTATCTCTGGAATTCAACCTTTGTTTCATCCTTCCGATCATCCATGAGAGAGGAATTTCTGAAGCATAAGGGCCAAACTTTATATCTAACATTGGCTTCCACAACGCTTCTGTAGTAGACTTTCCAGCCCATTTAGAGAGCCATTTATATGCAGAAATATTTTCGTATTGCTTCCAACTAGTGAACTTCCCCATGTATATGCTGGAAAAGCCAAATCTCAATTTATCGAGAAAGTTTATTGGAGAAAATTTTAGTAAATCGAATGGAGAATTGAAAGGGAAAATTTTTCCATTTTGATAAACTCCCATAGAGCTATTATAGAAAAGAAGCTGATCTTCGAGCCCTAATTCTTTTACCAACCAATTAATTTCTGCATCATGCGTAAAAAAATGATGATAAAAAAACTCAAGTCTATTACCGGCTATTTCAAAGGTATTAAGTAAACCACCAAAGTTTTTATCAGCTTCAATTACGGTTACTTTCTTACCATTTTTTGCAGCAATATATGCAGCAGCTAAACCAGTGATACCTCCACCTACTATTACTAAATCAGCATTCAATTTTCTAATAAATTAATCCTTATTTGTGAGATGCACTAAAATAAGGTTGATTTACTTAAGTAGAAAACAATTAGTAACTGAATAAACTTGAAAGTGAAATTTAGGCGATTAATGAAGTATATAACCCAATATTCTTTTAGAATATCCTATTACTAAAAATGAAGGCATATAATATACTGGGCAATTTCTAAATGTATAAATGGTGAAGTTCTTTAGATTTCCCCCTCCCCTTATACCAAACAAATGATCGTAATATTTCTTTAAGCTCTTCTTTTTACGGTTTTGCTGATCTCCACTTGCTTCTGGGTAAGTATAAATTTTAGCATCGTAATTACAGAAAATTTTAAACCCATGTCTCTTAGCTTTATGCGTAAAATCGTGGTCTGCCATATAGTGAGGCAAAGCTTTTTCTGCGTATAAACCGATTTTATCAAAAACAGCTTTAGGTATTAATAAACCTCTACCTGGAAAATGAGAAACCTCATGTATTCCTGAAGTTTTTTCATTTTCAGGAAGTACATCTAGAAGGAATGTATATGTATGAGACATCCAATGGATGATCTCACCACCGTAGGTAGGCTTATTTGTTTTTGTATCAAGTGCCATTGAACCTAAAAGTGCATTAGGTTCTTTTTCAGCCCAATAATACATTTTCTCTATATAATCTTCAGTTGCAATAACATCATTATTCAATGTTAAAACATAATCAGCATTATTTTCAAGCGCATATCTTATCCCCATGTTCGTAGCAGCTGTCCAGAACAAGTTACCATCTCCATATAGTATATGAACTTCAGGATACTCTTCTTTCAGCATATCTGAGGTTCCATCTGTAGAACCATCATCAACTACTACAACTTTAAATCTTTTGTCAGTTTGTTTTCTTAATGAGTCAAGACAATCTTTAGTAAATTGTTTTCTGTTAAATACAGGAATAACAATGTAGATCATAAATTTTTAAAGAAGATTTAGTTGTTAGAGGATAAATTATAATTATATGTAGATACTAGGTTTTCTTCTTGAATAGTTTGCTGTTCTGCTTCATTTGCTAACTGCTCTGCTTCATCATGTTGATGAGAAAGAGAGTTTTCCAAAAGATAAATTAAAAAGCCTATAGAAGCATATACGTTTAGCTGTAACTTATAAGAAATACCATACACAATTGCAGTCGCTATGTAAGCCACAAATGCTACTCTATCTGCACTTAAACTCTTATTTTGAGCAACCAGCCTAACTATATAAATAATTGTAGGTAGAATTACCAACAATAAGCCTAAAGCACCAAAATAGAATAACTTATCTACATAAAAGCTGTGAAAGTGGTGGCCCGTTCCATCTTCGAACGCTAGCGTGTCTCTATCAAAAAACTGTACTGGTAACTCAAAACCTTGTAGACGCATACCAAATATAAAGTTATCTACAATAAATGGCCAATACGATGTAAACTGAACCCATCTCCAGTTACCAGTACCTTGCCCAGTTGGGTTAGCTATATCATCAATATTTTCATTCAGTTTAGATACAATTTCTTCGTTTGTCGCAATAAAAAAACCAGCGAAGAAGATTATTACAAATAATATTAATGATATTGGAATAAAAGCACTTAAATCTATTTTTAAATTGGCTTTCTTTATCAATAGTAAGTTAACAGCTAATGCAACTGAGGTACAAATCCAAACAGTTCTGTGCTGTAGGAAAACAATAATTGCTAAAAAGAAACCACAGTATAAAATGTATTTTACTTGTCTATCTGAGAAGTATCTATTAAAATAAAATAGAACTGGTATAATCAGCATGTAAACAGACTCAGCATGAAATCCACGATCGTGGCTTGTAAATGAAGACATACTGTAGGCATCT
Source organism: Thalassovita sp. (assembly GCA_002729595.1). Taxonomy (GTDB): domain Bacteria; phylum Bacteroidota; class Bacteroidia; order Cytophagales; family Flammeovirgaceae; genus Chondrinema. The sequence continues at coordinate 10,705 of PBYL01000455.1, forward strand.
CTATTTACTAAAACTGAATTGAGTACAAAGAATATAAAAATGAAGTTTACTACATGCTCAACTGTTATTTTATCTTTAAACCTCTTATAAAAAACATATACATAGAAAATGGAGAATAGTTCTAGCGACTTAGCAAATACCCTTGGAAACTGAAATGGCGAACCATACAGGTACAGAGATTCCAAAATTAAGTAGAAAAAGTAAATGGTACACATTAAACACCAAGCCCGCATAAATGGACTCATGTAGTTTATAAAATACAATGAGCCTACAAAAGTAAATACCCAAACTAACCTCATAACAGGTAATTGGAGTTCATTTTCACCACCTGCAGCTACATCAAGAAACAAGGCATCTGTAAAATACACAATACCAATTCCAAGAAACAGATAAATAAATTTTATATTAATTCTCATGATAATTGGCTTTTAACTTTTGTAAAATTGCCCTATTTGCATGAATATAAAGTTATTAAAGACTATGCTTTTTTAATTTCTCTTCAAGA
>PBYL01000456.1 GCA_002729595.1 Thalassovita sp.
TATTTTTAATATTTTTAGGATTTTTGTTAAGAAAGAAGTTACCTGCCAAAGAGCAAATTGGAGGCATTAAAATGCTGATTCTAAGTGTTGCTTTGCCTGCTATGATTTTTGTGGCTTTATTAAATATTGAAATTGAATTAAGCCTCTTATATCTTCCTGTACTTGCCATAGCTTTTAACTTTATTATGGCATTTGCAACTAACTACATGCTTCCGGTTTTTGGCATAGAAAAAAACTCTTCTACAAACAGAACACTAACTATGCTCCTGCCCTCTTTAGCACCGGGGCTATCTTGTTTTCCATATTTATTGGAATACCTTGGAGAAGAAATGTTTGCTTGGGCAGCATTAGCAGATGTTGGAAATAAAATATTTGTATTAATTGTCTTATACATGCTAGCAATGAGCTGGTTCTACAAAAGACAATCAGGAACAACTACAGTTTCTAAAAATGAAAAACTGAAATCTTTAATGGTTTCATTAATTGAAGAACCTGTAAATATGGTAATAGTATCAGCATTATTGCTTTTAACTTTTGGTATTAACTTAGATGCTTTACCGTATTTCTTACAAAATGCAGCAGGTAGATTAAGTGCTATGATGACGCCACTTATTCTATTATTTATCGGTCTTGCTGTAAAAGTTGATAAAAGCCAGATTAAAACAATTCTTGGACTTTTAGTATGGAGATCAGGTTTAGCATTTGTATTGAGCGCAGCCTTAATTTATGCTTTACCAGAAGCTACACCAGTAGCAGTGTTACTACTTGCAGTAGCATTCCCACAAAGTTCAGCTAGCTTTTGGCCATTTGCTCACATTTCGGCAATTAGCTCACTAGAAGACAAAAATATGCCTGAAGATGGACATACATTTGATAAAGACCTTGCGCTTGCAGTGTTGGCTTTCTCACTTCCGTTTTCAACAATGATTATACTTGCAATTTGCTCTGTAGGTGGACCTTTCTTTACCTCTGAGTTAAACTTACTAGCTACCGGATTTATCTTCTTAGCTTGTGGAGCTCTTCCGTTTATTATTACTAAACTGAGAGAGAAATCTAAAGAAGAAGAAGAAAACGAAGTTTCTGTTGTAGCTGAATAATTTGAATTATCCATTTATACAAACATAGAACAAACACCGTCCCCTGTAAATGCAGGGGACATTTTTTTTACCCAAAACACAAGTTTTCAAAAGCTTTAGTGAGATTAGCATAATCGAATACAAAACCACTTTCTATTAGCTTCTGAGGATAAACCTTTCGACTTTTTAAAAGCAATTCTGTTTCTGTACCGATCACTACAGAGCCTAACTCCAACAAAAATCGTGATTGCGAAAAACCGAAAGGTACCTTCAATGTTTTTCTAAGAGTATTAGTAAATTGATGGTTTTTAATGGGTTTTGGAGAAGTAATATTGATTGCGCCTTCAATACTTTCATTTTGTAAAATAAATGCTACTGCTTTACAGAAATCATTAATATGAATCCAACTCATATACTGTTCTCCGTTGCCTTGCTTACCTCCAAAACCTAATTTACTAAGCCATTTCATTTTTGGAAAAGCACCTCCATTTTCACCTAAAACTATAGAAGTTCTTAAAGCTACTTTTCTAACTTGAGAGATAGTTGTTCCGAAAAATTCAGCTTCCCAACTCTTACAAATATTCATGGAAAAATCGTCACCAATAATTCCATTATGCTCTGTCATTTCTTCGTTTTCTGCGTGAATATAAATAGTAGCACTACTAGCGTTTAGCCAAACTTTTGGAGGATTTTTGCATTTCAACATAGCCTCATTTAAAACTCTAGTACTTTCGATTCGAGAAGAAAAAATCTTCTGACTATTAGATTGATTATATCTACAATCCACAGATTTACCAGATAAATTTATGAGTGCATCGCTACCTTCTAATGCATCTACCCAATCTCCAAGGCTTTTTCCATCCCAATAAACTTGAGATGCCGTTGGTTTTCTACTTAAGATGACGACTTCGTCACCTTTACTTTTAAAATAAGTTTCTAGTGATAAACCTAAAAATCCTGAGCCGCCGGCTATTACAATCTTTCTCATAATTATATAAAAATGAATGTGATGAAAACCAGCACTACCATTCTGTACAACACCCATGAAGCCGACAACATTTTAGGAAACCCTTTCAAGTTACATCTTCTTATATGCTCCAAGAACATGATAGAAACTACACAAACAAAATATGCTATTAAGAACCAAACAGATAAAGCTAAAAAACTATGAAAAACTAAGACAGGTGAAAGTAAAAGACCTCCTATTAGCGAAACAGTAGACATATTACCCAGATATTCGAGTGCCTCATTGTCCTTTTTTCTAAAAGCTTTTACTGCAACATATTGCCAAATAACCTGGCCAACACAAACAACAATTTCTAAAATCCAAGAACTTCCCCACCCAAAATAGCTGTAGATAGATACTGCATATTCATGTAGAACTATGCCTGTAAACAAGGCAACCAATGTGATATAAAGTAACCTGTACTTAAGATTAAAATCGGGTGTACAATCTCTACCTTCTGTAGTATTTGCGGAAGGATAAATCACTTTTCTGTTATATGAAATCAGTTTATAAAGCCTAAAAAGTAAAGGATACATAAACCCAGCAATTACTCTTAGTAGATGACTTTTATGAGTAGTAATTTTTATAAGTGCATCTAGCCCATATAAAGTTTGATTTGTTGTGGTATCGTGTAATGCTATTTCATTTTTAGCTCTATGTAAATCAATATTTTGAATAAAACTTTCTTCAGTTTTTTGATAAGGACTAATTGTATCTTGATCTACAAGATTAAACTTAGTAAAACAAGCACCATAAGCTTTACACATTGGGCAATCATTATCGACGAGCAATTTGTTATTTACTAACATTTTTAAACTTTTAGAAATTATTGAAAGTTTATATTAAAAAAAACAGGCATTAGCCTATTTTATCCTTTAACTCATTTGTTCTGAAACATCTGAATCACTTTTTTAAAGAACATATTATCATTTAGCTTGATCATAAGCTCAGAAAGTTGATCCATCTGGCTGATAAATTCATCAAGAGATTTTACCATTTCTTTAAAATGTAATACTTCTTCGCTATCTCCTTCTAGTGTTTCATTCTTTAAAGCAATTAATAAATCTTGTACAGGTTGTAGCTCTCTCCTTTTCCTCTCCTGCATAATATTTTTTGAGATTTCCCAAATATTATGGTTAGCTGCAAAAAACTCTTTTCTCTCACCTAGCTTATTTTGTTTACTCACAAGCTTCCAATTAATAAGCTCTCTCAGGTTTATGTTTACATTGCCTCTAGATAACTGAATCGCTTCCATTATTTCCTCTGTACTTAATTCATTCTTATTTGAGAGTAATAATGCATGAATTTGCGCCATCGATCTAGGTATTCCCCAAGAAGAACCCAATGCTCCCCAGGTTTGTACAAATTCCATTTTTGCTTTATCTAATTCCATAAACGTAAAGGTAGTTATAAAGTTTTTAAACTTTCAATAATTATTGAAAGTTTGTGAATTAACCCTGAAAAAAAGTATTGTAAAAAAATTATTTTTCTAACAATAATGTCTTTTTGGAGCGTTTGAAAACTGAAAAATCACCAAAGGTGAGAATAAACTAAATGACTTTTTGAGCTATTATTTTTTATTGATAGCCACCTGATATAACTGACAAATCTAATTTCATCCTGAGAATTTATTTGAGATTCAATTCTTCATGGATTTGGTTTAATGTGTACATATTTTCTTACAGATGTAAGATTTATTGAGTTTGAAAAACAAATAAATGTTAGGGATTAAGCTTGATTAACAGCATATTTTAACGCAAGGCATTTATAGCATATACATTTGAACAACACAGAAAAGAATAATGATGTAATGTTTTTTATTCTTTTCAACCAGAACAAATCAGATTAACGATTTAGTCAGTATTTATCACAAAAAATTAAACACGAAATACTATGAAACAGAATATTCAAGTAAAAGAAAAAAGCGAAAAACAACTAGGTATTGAGCCTGCTATTTCTAAAAAATATGATACTCTTATCTCAGGAATGATTGTAGTAGGAGCTTTATTATTAGTTGGTCTTGTATTGTTAAACACAGAATTTACTCTATGGTAAAATCTTTACTTATTTTTTAAACTAATCACCAGTATTTGAGATGGGAATCGCTATACTCAATGAGTATAAAGGAATGTACTGGAATATAATTTTTTGAAAGACCTGTTTTTTATAAACAGGTCTTATTTTTTTACTCGATTTGGATTCTCAGTTAAAAAAGCTTTCCAAGATTTAGATTTTCTAAGGTTATTTCCATTTTGGTAAAAATGGCAAAGAGCAACACCTAAGGCATCTGTAGCATCTAACATACTATTATCTTCTGCTTTAAATTGAAGAATATTCATAATCATAGCAGCTACTTGCTCTTTTGTAGCATTACCATTACCAGTAACAGATTGCTTTACTTTTTTAGGAGCATACTCCACTATAGGAATATCTAAAGCCAAAGCAGCAGACATTGCAACACCTTGAGCACGGCCAAGTTTGAGCATAGACTGTACATTTTTGCCATAAAAAGGTGCTTCTAAGGCCATCTCATCAGGATGATATTCTTTTATCAGTTGCGTAATTTTTTCGAATATCTTTTTAAGTTTGAGAGGATGCGAATTATAAGAAGAAAGATGTATTACACCATATTGCAGCAAACTGGGTTTATTATTCCTGATGAACAAAAGTCCAAACCCTGTTACATTTGTACCAGGATCGACTCCTAATATTATTTTTTCCTTGATCACTTTTTTATCCATGCATGAAATATTTATCAGGTGCGCTCAAATTTAATCAAATAAATATAACCAAAAAGACAAGTCTGCTTTTAAAGGCTTCGTTTCTGGTAATTGCATTTTCATATATCGCATATGTAGCAATTAATCATAAAGGATTTAACCAAGACTTTCTTCACTCACTTGAAAAAATATCTCAAAATAATATTTTCTTTCTCCTATTTATCGTACTGCTTATGCCAGTAAACTGGTTTGCAGAGGCTTTTAAATGGAAAATCCTTGTAAATCCATTACAAAGCATCTCTTATTTTCAATCAATTAAAGGGATTATATCTGGCATAAGTATGTCTTTTCTTACTATTGGAGGAGTTGGCGACTACTTAGGAAGAGCTTTACACATCGACAAGATTAATAGAACAACCATTATCGGAATTACGCTGGTAAATGGCGTATACCAAAACCTTATAACATATGCATGCGGTGGTGCAGGATTGATTTTTTTATTTTCTGACTCTCTCAATAAAACAGGTATTTACCTAGCTTGGGTTGGTCTAACTATTATCACTTTATTCATAATCACGCTCCTATTTAACATCCATTTTCTATTGTCTTTTAAAAAATTAAGCAAGCATATACAACCACTAAAAGCTTACTCTACTCTTGATAAAATTAAGATTACACTTGCCTCTCTGTTTCGATATTCAATTATATTGATACAATACTTTTGTATTCTATATGCATTACAAATCGAAATAGGGTTTGTAGATTTTTTTACAGGAATTTCTCTAATGTTATTGCTAAAATCGGTAATACCTAGATTCAGCTTTTTAAGTGATTTGGGTATTAGGGAGTTTTCAGCACTATTATTTTTTAGTAATCTGGGGCTAAACCCAGCAGATATTATTAGTTCTACATTACTTTTGTGGCTCCTTAATATTCTACTTCCTGCGATTACGGGCTTATTTATGATTGCGAAGAAAGACTTTACAAAAAAGCCAACATCTATTGATTAAAAATTAATCATTATTTCAAAAAATTTGTTAGCTTAGATAAGATAATGTCTATTTTTATGAAATATATTTTTAATTAAAACCGTCGATTCTCTATTAGGAAGTAGACTCTGTGCACTTCCTACAAAAGTAGTTTTCCATTAAACAAAAATTCATTTGGTAGAAAAAGTAATTAAATTAGAAAATGTCTCTTTAGTAGATTTCCTCGGAGTAGAGAACACTAATATTAAAGAAATTTCCAATGCTTTTCCCAAAAGCAAAATAATTTCAAGAGGTAACGAGATAAGGATTCAAGGGTCAAGCCCAGAAATATTAAAAATCAACGACACCTTTAATAATCTTCTTGAACACTACAGAAAATTTGGCAAAGTAACCACAGAAAATGTAGTAAACTATATTGAACGCGATAGCCGTGACATTCAGGTTCAATTAAAAGAAGACACTTTAATATATGGCGCTAAAGGTTTGGCTATAAGGCCAAAAACCGAAAACCAAAGATTATTGGTAGATAGTGCCAGTAAAGATGATCTTACTTTTGCTGTAGGTCCTGCGGGTACTGGTAAAACTTATATTTCTGTTGCTTTAGCAGTAAAAGCATTAAAAAATAAACAGGTTAAAAAAATTATTATCACCAGGCCTGCTGTAGAAGCTGGTGAAAATCTGGGATTCTTACCCGGAGATCTTAAAGAGAAGATAGACCCATATTTAAGGCCAATCTACGATGCTTTATATGATATGATACCGAGTGAAAAGTTAAAATACTATCTCGAAAATGGTATCATAGAAATAGCACCTTTGGCTTATATGAGAGGTAGAACTTTAAATGGCGCATTCATTTTACTTGATGAAGCACAGAACACCACTGTAATGCAGATGAAGATGTTCTTAACTAGAATGGGCCCAGAATCTAAAATGATTGTTACAGGAGATAAATCGCAAATTGATTTACCTAGAAATCAAAAATCTGGTTTGTTAAATGCCCTTACTGTTCTACATGGCATCAATGGCATTAGCATAGTTGAGTTAAGCAATAAAGATGTAATTAGACATAGATTGGTTAAAAACATTATTACTGCTTACAATAAGTTTGACGATGCTGAAAAAGGACAAGAGAAAAAAGTAAGCAAACAGGAAAGACAACCTGTTTCTTAAATAAGATTTGATTGATAAAATTAAAAAAGGCTATCTCAAATTTGAGATAGCCTTTCATTTTAAATTATAAATACTGAATTAATATTTTTCTCTTCTTCTAGAAGATGATGGACAATCAGCAGATATATCTAAAACACCCCATTTTGCAGCGTTAGATTTCCTATGATTGTGTGTATATAATTTCTTTTTGGCTTTACCAGGTATACCAGAAGAACTTAATGGCGCATAGCAAGACGAAAGCATTGCTCCTAACAAAAAAGGCATTAAAAAAGTAACCACTTTTTTACCTCTTATCTTTTTGAAATTTCCTTTTAAAATAGGATTCAAATTACTCATAGCTGGAAGTTTGTATAAATTAGTTCTATAATCGTTAGTTTGTTCGAATAGAAAACGACGATAAAACGTATTATTATTTCCAGTAAAAAAGTTGTGAACCCATTGTTAGGAATTATTCACAGTCTTAGATGTTACTTCTTATTAAACAAAATACCAGCAATTAGGGCGAAAACAAAAGATGGTAATAGTTCTGCAATTAATTTAAAATAAATGCCAATCTCTGGTAAACTAGTAGCCCAAAACTTAAAGATTGGCACACATAAAAATCCTGTAATCATAGATGCAATGGCCCCTCGCTCAGAATAATTTTTCCAGAATAAAGAAAGAATCATAACAGGACAGAAAGACGCTGCTAAGCCAGACCAACCAAAAATAACAAACCAAAATATAGTTCTACCAGGCACTAAGAAAGCTACAAGCAAAGCCACAGAAAGCGCAACTCCTGCCATAATTAATGTAACAAGCTTAGACATGCCTACCAACTTGGCATCGCTCATATCTGGATGGAAAATTTTCTGATAAAAATCTCTGGTAACAGCACTAGATGCTAAAACAAGTAAAGAATCTACTGTAGACATAATCGCAGCCAAAACTGCTGCTATATAAAGTCCGTGGAAAAATGGCAAAGCATAATCAGATAATTTTATAAGCACATCTTGTCCACCATTGCCTAATACACTTGTTAATTCCTCGCCTGGCTCTGTTAGAATTACTCTACCTAATATACCAATACTTACTGCAGCCACATTCATCACTAATTGTAATATTACCGAAACCCATTTGCCCTTTTTAATTTCAGACTCATCTTTAATAGATAAGAATCGAACAAAGAGTTGAGGAGAGCCCAAGTAACCTAGACCAATCATGATAAAACCGACTATTCGCGCTAAGTTTTCGGCAGTTAAACCACCTTTGCCCCATGCACTGAGTAATGATGGATCGATGGCTGCCATAGATGCTGATATTTCTCCAAAACCACCAATAGTAGAAATTGCTGCAACTGGCAATGCAACTAGACCAAACAACATAATACTCCCCTGAAATACATCTGACCAAGCGACTGCGACAAAACCTCCAGAAAAAGTATATAAAACCACTATAATAAAACCAGCCAATGCACCAGTAAAATAATCCCAACCCATAAAAGTCTCGAAGGCAGTTCCTGTTGCATCTATCTGAGAACTCACATAAATCACCACAAAAACAGAAAGAATGGTGGCTGCCATCCCTCTAAAGAAACTTCCTTTAGAATTAAATCGAGAGACTAAAAAATCTGGAATAGTAATGGAATCGTATTGATCTGCAAGCCGCTTAAATTTGGATGCCATAAAAAACCAAGAGATAACTACTCCCCCTGTTGTTCCTACAGCTACCCAGTAAGCACTTATCCCATAAACAGCTCCCATACCTGTTAAACCGAGCAATACCCAAGCAGAGGCGCCTGTAGCTCTTGATGAAAATGCGACTACCCAATAACCCAACTTTTTACCTCCCACAAAGTAATCGCTAATGTTGTTAATTTTGCCTGATGCTAGCTTGCCAATAAGAAACAAACCCGCAAAATAGCAGATTAAAATGATGTATTTTGTTAGCATAGTCCGTGTTTTATTCAAAAAACCGAAAATAAAAAAGGTCGAGGTAATTCCCCGACCTTCTCTCTATTATTTTAATAACAGATTATAAATCTCCTAAAAGGGTATCAACTGCTTTTTGCAATTGCTCATCTACATTTTTAGCTCTGCTATCTGGTGCGTTGTCGATAATAATATCTGGCGTTGCTGGAATGTTTTCCATGCTTTTTTCTGTAGCATAAACATACCATGCTCTGTAAGGCAAACGAACATAAGAACCATCTATTAACCCTTTACCACCAGTAGAAATTACAGCTCCAAATGTTGGAATACCAACCAATTTACCAATGCCTAAAGATTTATAAGCATGAGAGAAAATCTCTGCATTTGAATAACTGTTTTGGTTACATAGTGCGATAGAAGGTTTTGTCCAAGCAGCTAAAGGCAATCTCTCACCATAAGGATAGTAAGATTTGAATTTCTTGTGCTCTGCATCTAAATGCTCAGCAGCTCCTCTAGGTATGGTGTAAGCATGCTGTTTTACATTCAATACAGCCATTAAGTAATCGGTTGTCCAACCACCACCGTTATAGCGAACATCAATTACAATTCCTTCTTTACCTAAACCAGCTGCGGTTAACTCTCTTTCAAATTGCTCGAAGCTAGTCCAGTTCATTCCACGAATATGGATATAGCCTAATTTACCATTAGAATACTTTTCAGTAAGTTTTTGGCGGTCTTTTACCCATTCTTCGTACAAAGCAGTGCTGATTGAAGTAGTTGGTCTGATCACCACTTCTTTATTACCACTTAGAGTTAATAGCACTCTTTCGTTTGCAGTGTTAATAAATGGCAAATAGAAGTTTTCTGTTGATGAAACTGCCTCGCCATTTACTGCTGTAATTACATCACCTACTTTTAATTTACTATTAGTTCTATCTGCAGGAGTATTAGGAACTACTCTTACTACTTCAATACCATTTTTAGTTGGCTTAATTTCAACACCTAATAAACCAGTTCTTTCTCTTTGAGTTTCAGCTCTATCTGAACCATACAAACCCATGTGGCTCGCATTTAACTGACCTAACATTGTATTAAATAAATCAGCAAAATCTCTCTCAGTTGATGCTTCTAGTGCCCAAACTTTATATTTCTTTTTTAAAGCATCGAAATCTTGTCCGTGGAAATCTGGATCATAGAAACCTGCATCAAGTGTACGCCAAGCTTCTTCAAATATCTGGTTTCTCTCTTCTGGAAAGTTAATTGACATTTTAGCAGTAAAAGGTAATCCTTCTTGCTTGCCTTTATCAGCTTCAAATGTAGCCAGACTACCGCCAGATTTTATCGCATAAAGCTTTTTACCATTATTGCCTAATTGTAATGCATAAGGATTTGTATCTTTTGAAGTAAGTCTGTCCATTTCAGAACCATCCCACTTAATTTTATGTAGGTCGCTTTCTGCTTCAAAAGTTTGTCTACCACTTCTGTTATTCACAAAGTAGAAGAACTCACCATCTTTAGAAATCACCATATTCGCTTCGTTACCCGGCATAGAAGTAACTTGCTGTAAACGGTAGTGAATATCTTCAAAATCTATTTGGATAGGCTCAACAGTATCTTCTTTCTTATCATCACCTTTCTTTTTATCTTTTCCTTTCTCTTTGTCATCTTCATCAGAGAATTCTTCCCAATCTTGTTTGGTTTTTTCCCAGTCTTCTTTCTTTAACCAAGCAAACCAAACGTCTACATCGCCATTATTTCTTGCAGAAAGGAAACCTAATTTAGAACCATCTGCACTCCAATATGGATTTCCATCAGACTTTGGATGCATACTAATATTAACTGGCTCAGATTTGCCATTCGCTTCGTGGATATAAACTTCCTCATTAAACTCAAGGTCTTCTAAAGAATAAGCCAACCAACGAGAATCTGGACTCCAACTTACACCACCTGGTGTTGACCATCCATCTTGTAATGTAACTGTATTAGATAAAGTACCATCAGTAGAAATATCAGCTGTATATAAAGCACCTCTCCCCTTTCTGTATGCAATTTTCTTTTCATCTGGAGCTACTATCGGGCTACTCTCATCTTCTGGCGTATTGGTCAGTCTTTTTACTTCATGTTTCAGACTCTTGAAAATATTAGTCTCTTCAGGATCGCTAGATTTTACCATGTATAAATCGTACTGCCCTTCTCTGTCTGATACAAAAAGTAATGTAGAGTCATTTAACCAAGCAACATCTTGATCTCTATAAGGACTTTTTGTAACTCTTACTGTTCTGTTTTTTTCTTTGTCATTCTCACCAACAAAAATTTCCCCTCTAACAACTACGGCAAATAATTTCTCACTTGGAGAAACTGCAAACTCAGAAGCATCTCTTGTAAAAGTTTTATGTACAACCGGATCAAATCTATAATCGGCACTTACATTTACTTTAATTGGCGTGATAGACATATCAGCGAGTTTTAAACTAAATATGCCATCTTGTCTTTCAAAAACAATGGTAGAACCATCTTCACTTACATCAAAATGTCTGATACCATCATTAGTAAAGTTGGTAACTACATCAGAACCACCATTTGCACTTCCGTCTGCAGTCACTTTTTGCTTTAATATATTGTATTTGCCATTTGCTGCACTCAATATATATAAGGTATTATCGTCTCCCCACTCAGCTTTTACATCTTGACCTTCAAAAGTAGTTAACTGTGTGTATTTACTTGTTCCTGTGTTATATATCCAGATATCTCTGTTTGCTGGACCAGTATAAGCCTCTCTTTCGATTCTACAAGAGCCCATTACCATGGCGATTAATTTGCCATTTGGAGATGGAGCAGCCTGAAAACCTACTGCATCTAAAATTCTATAAGGCGTACCTCCATTTACAGAAACCACATGAATTTCTCTTTCTCGCTCAATTTGAACAAAGTTTCTACGGGTTTCGAAAAGGATTTCATCATTACCTCTCCAAGCAGTTGGTTGGTCGCCAGAAGAATGATAAGTTAATCTCATTGGTAATCCACCTGCTGCCTCAACTACATAAATATCATCATTACCGAATCGATCGCTACTAAAGGCAATCTTAGAACCATCTGGACTCCAAATTGGCGAAGCGTCGTAAGCTTCGTGTATGGTAAGTCTTTTAGGCTGGCTGCCATCTATATTTGCTGTCCAGATATCGCCTTGGTAACTAAATGCTATTTTAGACCCATCTGGATTTAATGCTGGAAAACGGATTAATGGATTGTCTTGTGCGTAAGCTTGCTGAAAGAACATGAGCAAAACACATGTTTTGAGTATTTGCTTTAGATACATTGTGTGTGATTGTTTTAATATAAAAATTAGTATTTGATTTAAGCTCCGTAATTTTACATCGTAAATATACTCAATAGAATTTTCTGTTAAATTTTATTGATAAAATTGCCAGCCTGTTAATTCTTAATATGTGATTTTTTAATTTTGCAGAATGGATAAATCAAATACCATATTTGAAGATAGACGGGACTCTGAAAACGAAGCCTTTGAAGAAAGAATCGTAAACCCTGAAGGTAACGGTATGGAGCACCATACTTTTGTTGCCGCATGCGAAACACCAGAAGAGAAAGTGTTTTGGGTTATTGCTCACGATCACAAACGTAGACCACACATTTTTGGAACTGCAAACACATTTAAAGATGCAGAAGCAGCAGTATTAGAAACTTTAGATAATACGCGTGCTACTTGCAGAAGCTTTCAATTTGCTTTAGAAGAATATCTAGAACAAAAAATAGAAGAAGCATCTAAAATGGGTGATGAGATGAACTTTGCCCAAACTTCTAGATTGGAATTTGTGTACGAGAAATACGGACCTTGCAAATACCAAATCAAAAAGAAATCTAGCGCAGAGATTGAGGTGTATGGCACGCGTTATCACGAAAAGTTTAAACCCGATGCAAGTACACCTGTATTTAAGCTCAATAAAAGAGAGCTAGATAACAAAGGTGAAACCAAAGCAAGAGGTCAGATTTTTTGTACCGAAGCAAGAAAAGCTCAGGTAGACAAATTCAGAAAAGCGCCAAGTTACTTACAAATTTTTGGGCTAGACTGGACAGCCGAAGTCGATGATGTAAAATACTGGTACCGCAAACTCAGTAAAGAGTATCATCCAGACCGTGGTGGATCAGTAAAAAAATTCAGAGAGTTAACAGAGAGCTACGAAAAAGCAGTAAAATACATCCATGCTCGAAACGAAAGAGATGGATTTGTTTAAGCAACAAGCTCAAACCTGAATTTTATAAATTTTTCATTCCTTTTTGGTAACAATCTGTTTATTACATTTTATCTGTAATTAAGCTGCTTTGCAGGCAGGTTTTACATTACCCAAAAGGAATTTCTTTAACTTAGTAACTAATTTAAGTAAAGCCTTTTATTTTTGCTGTTTAAGCAATAAAAATCAAGATGAACAAGACATACAATCCCCTTGAAGTTGAAGATAAATGGTACAAGTACTGGATGGATAAGAAGTACTTTGCTTCTAAACCAAATCCAGACAAAGAGCCATATACCATTGTAATTCCTCCACCAAACGTAACTGGAGTTTTGCACATGGGTCATATGCTTAATAATACCATACAGGATGTATTGATAAGAAGAGCAAGAATGCAGGGAAAAGAAGCCTGCTGGGTTCCGGGAACAGACCATGCTTCTATTGCTACAGAAGCAAAAGTGGTGAAGATGCTCGCAGAGATGGGGATTAATAAAAAAGACCTCACTCGTGAAGAATTCTTGAAATACGCTTGGGAATGGAAAGAAAAATATGGTGGAATTATACTAGAACAGCTCAAGAAACTAGGTGCTTCTTGTGACTGGGATCGTACGCGTTTCACTATGGAAGAGGAGCTTTCTAAAGCTGTAATTAAGGTTTTTGTTGATCTATACAAAAAAGGATACATCTATCGTGGTGCTCGTATGGTTAACTGGGATCCACAAGGTAAGACTGCGCTTTCAGACGAAGAAGTAATTCACAAAGAGGTACAGTCTAAACTGTATTATGTAAAATATAAAATTAAAGATACTGATGAGTGGCTAACGATTGCTACCACTCGTCCGGAAACAATTCTTGGTGATACCGCTGTTTGTGTTAACCCGAACGATGAGAGATACAAGCATTTAGTAGGCAAACAAGTAATTGTTCCTATTGCAGAAAGAGCGGTAAATATTATTGCTGATGAGTATGTTGATATGGAGTTTGGTACTGGTTGCTTAAAAATCACTCCTGCTCATGATATCAATGACTACGAAATTGGCTTAAAACACAATCTGGAAACCATCGATACCTTAAACGACGATGGTACACTTTCAGAAGCTGCTGGCCATTACATTGGTGAAGACAGATTTGTTGTAAGAAAGAAAATAGCCAAAGAGCTTGAAGAAAAAGGCCAGATTGAGAAAATCGATGAAATCACAAACAATGTTGGTTTTTCAGAAAGAACCGATGCTGTAATTGAGCCAAGAATTTCTACTCAGTGGTTTATTAAGATGAAAGAAATTTCGAAGCCAGCTTACGAGAATGTAATGAACGATAACATTCAGTTGGTACCACCGAAATTCAAGAATACTTATCGCCACTGGATGGAGAATGTAAAAGACTGGTGTATTTCTAGACAGTTGTGGTGGGGACACCAAATTCCTGCTTTCTACTTGCCAGATGGCAGCTATGTAGTAGCAGAAACTGCTGAGGAAGCATTAGAGTTGGCTAAAGAAAAACAAGCTGATATTACTGCAGACCAGTTGGTACAAGACGAAGACGTTCTAGATACTTGGGCATCTTCTTGGTTGTGGCCAATCTCTGTTTTTGATGGTATTACAAAACCAGACAATGAGGATATTAACTATTACTATCCAACAAATGATTTGGTAACTGCTCCAGAAATCTTGTTCTTCTGGGTTGCAAGAATGATTATCGCTGGTTACGAGTATCGTGGTGAAATGCCATTTAAAAATGTATACCTTACTGGTATTGTAAGAGACAAACAACGCAGAAAAATGTCGAAGCAATTGGGTAACTCACCTGATCCGCTCGACTTAATTAAGCAATATGGTGCTGATGGTATTAGAACTGGTATGTTGTTCTCTTCTCCGGCTGGGAACGATTTATTGTTCGATGAAAAACTTTGCGAGCAAGGCAGAAACTTTACTAATAAAGTATGGAATGCTTTAAGATTAGTAAAAGGTTGGGAAGTTAAAGATGAAGATGCGCCAGAAGCAAATAAAAAATCAATCGAATGGTTTGAGGCTAGATTTAATCAGGTTTTAGCAGAGATTGAAGATCATTATAGCAAGTTCAGAATATCAGATGCCTTAATGAGTATTTATAAGCTTATCTGGAATGACTTCTGTTCTTGGTACTTGGAGATGGTAAAACCAGCTTACCAACAACCAGTTGACAAAGTTACGTTAGAAGCTACACTTGCTTTCTTTGAGAAATTAATGAAAGTACTGCATCCATTTATGCCATTTATTTCAGAAGAAATCTGGCATCAAATAAAAGAAAGAGATGCAGATGATTGCCTAATTGTAGCTGCTTATCCAGAAGTAGTTGCTTACGATGAGCAAATTCTGACAGAAGCAAATGCTATTTTTGAAGCAGTTGCAAACATCAGAAACATCAGAAATGAAAAGCAAATTGCTAAACATGCACCACTTGAGTTGTTTATTAAAACAGCAGAGCCAAAAGTTTACAATGAGTTTGGCGATGTGCTAACAAAATTAGGGAGTCTTTCTCAGATTAATTTCACAGAAAATGCGGTAGAAGATGCAGCAAGTTTTGTTTATAAAGCTGATGAGTTTTATATTCCACTTGCAGACCAAATAGACCCGGAACAAGAAAGAGAAAAACTGCAAAAAGAACTGGAATACACAGAAGGTTTATTAAAAATTGTTGATAAAAAGCTTAGTAACGAGCGATTTGTTAACAATGCACCAGATGCTGTAGTTGATAAAGAAAAACAAAAGAAGGCAGATGCTGAGAGTAAAATTACTTCTATAAAAGCAGCTCTTGCCAAACTTAATTGATATTATTTAACATGAAGCCGAACATTTTTACAGTTAGAATGCTTTCAAAAACGAGAACTTCAGGTTTTAGCCTGAAGTTTTCTTCACTTTCTCTTAATGGAAATTTTAATAGCTTGCTCAGCCTTGCTTTTTTAGCAATGTTAGTAGCTTTTGGTTCCTGCCAGAGAAAAACCACCACTACCACTTCAAACATTTCACGAAAAGCTAAAGCTAAAGAAGTAGACTACGAATACTTTGAGGCTAGAGGAAGAGTGAAATACGAAAATGGTGACAATAGAGAGCGTTTTGTTGTAGATATTCGCATGCAAAAAGATAGTATTATCTGGCTATCTCTTAGATCTGGAACTGGCATTGAAGGAGCAAGAGCTTTAATTCAAAAAGACTCTATCTTCTTTATTAATAGACTAGACAAGCAATATATGATGTATTCATTTGATGAGTTAGATGGAAAAGTTAATTTCCCATTCAGCTTAGAAATGTTACAATCCATTATTGTGGGTAACCCAGTTGTTTTCGAAGGAGGTACAGCTTTGGTAGATAAAGTTGATAACTACAAAGTACTTTCGCAGTTGCTAGATAACTTAAAAGTGCAATTCTGGGTGAGTAGAACTTCATCAAAATTAGAAAAAATCACTGTTGAAGATATTAATAGCCGCAACGAGCTAAATATTAATTATACCGATTTCCAAAAAGTTGACCGAACCATTTTGCCTTTCGAAATTAATTCTGTAATGTCTTATTATGATGAAACAGGTGTAAAAGACGCCAATATAGAATTAAAATATAGCAAGGCAGAAATGCCACAAGAACAGCTCAAATTCCCTTTTAAGATTTTACCAAGACACAAAAGGGTTTATATCAAATTCGATAATGACCAAGAATAATTTTCAAACAAGTCTGGTCGCATATTTACAACTCATGCGACCAGCTAATATAATTACTGCTATTGCAGATATTCTCGCAGGATGTGCCATAGCCATTTCTTTTAAACACCAGTCTGATAGTCTTACCTTTATTCCTACCGAAATAATCTGGCTAATCTTATCTACCATTGGTTTATATGGTGGCGGTGTAGTTTTTAATGATGTATTTGATGCTAAATTAGATGCCATTGAGCGCCCCGAAAGAGCCATTCCAAGTGGAAGAGCCAGCAAAACCGGAGCTTCTATATTAGGCTTGATTCTACTTGCCTTTGGTGTTTTAACAGCTTGGCAAGTTTCAGAAATATCTGCAATTCTTGCCTTATTCGTTGCAGTACTTGCTTTAGCCTACGATTTCTGGGGAAAACACCAGAACATGTTTGGGCCAATTAATATGGGTGTTTGCCGTGGTGGTAATCTTCTTTTGGGAGTTAGTATAGTTCCTACAGCGCTTGACTACTTTTTCCCACTGGCTATTATTCCTATAATATATATAGCTGCAATTACCATGGTTAGTCGTGGAGAGGTAAATGGAGGAAACAAAATTGCGATTATCACTGGCGCAATATTTTACCTGATAGTTTTATCATTGCTTGGAGGAGCTGGTAATTTGTATCAGAACTATTTTACACTTCAAGCTTTGCCGTTTATTCTGCTTTTTGCTTATCTGGTTTATCCACCTTTAATAAAGGCTTTAAAAACTTTGCAACCTCAGCACGTGGGTAAAGCTGTAAAAGCTGGAGTTTTGGCACTTATTGTTTTAGATGCCGCCCTTGCAGCCGGATTCTTCAATCTTTACTATGGTTTGGGAGTTTTGCTTCTATTACCTATATCAATATTTATAGCTAAACTTTTTGCTGTTACCTAAGCACTTTTAATATTTTCGTATTGATGAGAATGATGATGTGTAAAATCATTGCACACGCTGTTATATTCATTGCCTTCTAATTCTTTTCTGCTGAATCAAAGAACAGCTTTATAATTGGGCTGTTCTAAACATTTGCGCGCAAAATAATCTCAGCTAACCTTTTCTCTTAAATAACCTCCCTAGCCACAGGAAAAGCTGTTTAAGTACCTCTGTAGCTATAATGTAAAGAGGTATACTAAGAAATAGCAAAAAAACTAGAAGTAAGATATTAGCTAATAAGCCCATTTTAATTTTTCAGACTAGCTGGTTTAAAATGAATGAGTGGATTAAATAAAAAATTCTTTTTTTATTCTGACACCTTAAAATCTTACATATTTAAAAAAGTAGATATATCACTCGAGAGATGAAAACAACCTAGAATCGGGTACTACTAATTATATATATCTGGCATTTAATATTACTTCGCGTATTTATCAGATTTTCCCCACTTTAAATCTGTTTTTTAGACAAATTACTTTTTTTAGCCGATAAAAAGTTAATTTCTTAGAAAAACCTTACATCAAATATCCTCAAAAAAAAATCTTTTGAATAATTTTTTAGAGTTTAAATATCATTAACAACGAAATTATTATATTTATGAAACTTAGTGATAACTTACATCCGTATTTAAGTTAAAAAGATAAATTAAAGCTATATTGCTATGCTAACTTTTCAAAAATTCAGTAATCTTTCCACGGAAAATAAACTAAAGTACTTATCAGAAAATGGAGTGCTTTTGTGTAGCAGAACGTACGCTAAGACGAAAGTATCACTTTACGCAGTGGGCAGATTTTACGCAGAAGTATGGTTTAACAGAAACACAGACGATATTAGTAATGTACTACCATTTACTACTACTAAATGCCTTAAAGTATATCTTGATATGATAGATATTTCTGATGTATACGCTAACTAATTATAATAACAAACAACAAACTTCAGGCTCGCCTCTCTTTTTAATAAATTGTCGAGACAGTTCTGGTCTTAATTCTCAATCTTTGGGAATTTAAATTTTTTCAACTTTTCTCCCCCCTTTTTTTACCTGCACCCAAACATGAACGTCTCTTCAAAGCAGTTGACCTTGCTCACTGTTTTTGCCAATGCTTTTATTATAATAGCATTTGGTCATGGAGTTATCATATTAGGAATCGCAGAAATCTACTTTACATTTCAAGCAATTATAGACTTGCTGTTTGGGAAGCATGATGTAACTATTCTCTTATGGTTAGCTAGTATCATAGGTCTTTAAGGACAAATAAGCTTGCTCACTGGTTTATTCTGGAATAAAAACATGTTCCAATTTAAGAAATCACTAAAGCTTTTAGGAGCTGGATTATTACTCTTATCATTCGGGATTTTATACACATTCCTATTAAACTACAGCGAAATAGCCTCTTTAACCCTTTTCTCTGGAATACCTTTTCTAATAGCTTCAATAGCTTTGGTTATTTATACTCTTAATAGTCAAATATCTAAATCATAAATTAAAGATTAACCAAACACCTGACGTATCATCTTTTCTAACCGTTTAATTAGTATTCCAGATTTACTTTTTTCAGAAGGAGAATGTTTGAAAGCTATTTTCAACCTGTCTACATCTGTGAGTATGAAAAAATACTGCGCCCCATCTAATACTGCTAATTCTATTTTTGGTTTTCTTGATGATGTAATAGCTTTAATAATATCATTTGGTAAATGAAAATCATCAATTTGCTCTAAAGCAAATGAACTCGATTCCATATGCACTTTTTCAAGACAAAGCTTATTATCTAAATTTGTCCATACATTCTTCCCAAATCGATCTATTTTAACCACATTATTAATTATTGCTATTTGATATTCTGCTTTGAATGAAGGTAGAACAACTATTCGCAGTTCATTCACTGACATTTCTGTGAGTTTAAAAAAGCAATTAATGATCTTAAAGTATTCCTCTTCAACAAAGTGATTTTTTAATGCTTCAAAAGAACTGATTGGTTCTAAAAAATTTTCATCTTCTTTACTCAAAAGCATCAATTTGTAATTTCTTTTTACAAATTCTAACTTTTCATCTGTATCTATAGGAGAGTAAATTTCCTGTTGTCTTCTGTATTCTTCAAAAGAAATAATTTCAATCATATCAATCAATTTTCAATACCAACTCAGCAATTCTTTTTCCGAGCTTCTCTCCTTTTTGTAAGTATAAACTTTCATATTCTTCATTATCAAAAGGAGATTCAGAACTAAAGGACGATGCACCAAAAGGTTGTGTCCACTCGGGGCCACCAGCTACTAGCATTCCGAAAATCATCATAGAATGTAACATGTTTAGTTGTACCAATTCTTCTCCAGCCGAAGTTCCACCAGAAGTAACAAAAGCGGCTCCCAACTTATCTTTTAAAGGTGCATTTTCAAATGGCCATGAGTTGATAAAAGCTTGCATTTCGGGAGCTACATTGGCATTATAAACCGGACTACCTAAAATAATCGCATCAGCACTTAATAATAATTCTGTGCTCACACTATCAATTGGTGTTATCAACACATGTACTCCTTCAACTTCGCTAGCACCTTTGTATACCGATTGTGCCATTTTAGCAGTGTGTCCATCTTTGCTATAATAAGCAATTAATACAGTTTTGCTTTGCCCAAATACCACGCTAGCTAAATTGAACAGCAAAAGTATAGAGATACTAATTCTAGTTAAAAAAATCATGTAGTAGGTTTTGTGTAGGAAAATTTAAAAACATCAGGTCGGTGATAATGCCCTGTTACATCAAAATCCATTTTTGCTTTAGTGCATTCATCCAAATCAATTTCTGTGAGAATAATTTTCTCCTCATTATATACAGGCTCAGCCAAAACCTTTCCCAAAGGATGATAAATACTACTTCCACCTTTGCACATAATTTCTGGTTGATTACTTAGCTCCTCCAAATACTCAGTCGGGTACATGTCTTTCTCTACAAACTGATTACAGCCTAATACAAAACACCTCCCTTCGCAGGCGATGTGTTGCATAGTTGCCTGCCATGTTTCTCTCGCATCAGCAGTTGGAGCGATGTAAACTTGCACACCTTGCTGGTAAAGTGCCATTCTTGATAAAGGCATATAATTCTCCCAACAGATAAGCCCGCCAATTTTGCCTAATCCAGTATCGTATACCTTTAAAGAACTACCATCTCCCTCACCCCAAATAATTCTTTCTGCTCCGGTTGGTTTCAATTTTCTGTGTACACCCAATAACTTTCCACTAGCATCTATAAAAACCATAGAGCAATACAAAGTACCTCCACTTTGCATATCTTTTTCAGTTATGCCGATCACTAAAAAAATGCCTAGCTCTTTGGCAGTTTCTTGCAGTAAATGCATCTCATCACCATACGCATCTATAGAATTTTCAAAATAGCGCAACCATACATCTCTGCCACTTTCTGTTCGACTACCTACCACAGTTCCAAAAGAAAGCCCTCGTGGGTAAGCTGGAATAAAAGACTCCGGAAAAACCACAAGAGAAGCTCCTTGTACAGCAGCTTCTTTACTTAGTTTAACTATTTTTTGCACACAAGCATCTTTATTAAACAGCACTGGAGCCGCCTGCACTACCGCAGCTTTGTATTTTTTCTTAATTTTCAAGGGAATAAAGGATTAAGATTATCTTTGCTGTTGGCAAATTATTAAATACAACAAATTAATTAAAATGAAGCCTATATTTTGTTTGATATTATTATTAATGACACAATCAGCTATATCACAGAAAAGAATTACCATAGACGATGTTTTTGGGAAGAATACATTTTCTCCTAAAAGAGTAAGTGGTGTTAACTGGATGAATGATGGAAAATACTACTCCGCTATTAATGACAACAATGTTGTAAAAGTAGATGTAACTACTGGGCAAGCAGTTGAAACCATTTTCGATGGAGATTTACTCCCATCTGGAACCAGATTAAGTGCTTACCAATTAAGTGCAGACGAAAAGAAAATTCTGATTCTCACCCAAAGAGAAATGATTTACAGAAGATCTTTTACCGCTGACTATACAGTATTTGATCTGGAAACTAAAAAGATTAGTCCACTTTCTGAAGGTGGGAAACAATCTTATGCAACCTTCTCTCCAGATGGAACCAAAGTGGCTTTCGTAAGAGAAAACAACCTTTTCTATGTAAATCTAGATGATATGTCTGAAGTTCAAGTAACTAATGACGGCAAGTTTAACCACATTATTAATGGTAGCACCGACTGGGTTTACGAAGAAGAATTTGGCTTTGTAAAAGCTTTTTTCTGGTCGCCAGACAGCAAAAAGATTGCCTACTATAAGTTTGACGAAAGCGAAGTTCCTGAATACAACATGCAACTTTGGAATCATGGCGCTTTATATCCGCAAGACTATCGCTTTAAATATCCAAAAGCTGGTGAGAAGAACTCTACTATTGCCATTAAAATTTATCATTTAGATAACAAGCAAATTGTAGATGTGCCTTTGGGTAGCGAAACTGATATTTACATTCCAAGAGTAATGTGGACGAAGAATCCAGAATTACTTTCAGTAAGAAGAATGAACAGACTACAAAACCAAATCGAGATTATGCATGCTGATGCTAAATCTGGAAAAAGTGAAGTAGTTTATACTGAAAAAAGTGATACTTACATCGACATCAACTACTGTAATGATCTTACTTATTTGAGCGATGGAGAGCACTTCGTAAGAACCAGTGAAAAAGATGGTTATAAGCATATTTATGTGCATAATATGGATGGTTCTGAGGCTTTGCAATTGACTAAGGGTGAATGGGAAGTAACCAAACTAGTTGGTATTAGCGATGGAAAAAAACCAGTAGCTTACTATATTTCTACAGAAGTTTCTCCACTAGAAAGACACCTTTATCGCATCGATTTAAAAGGAAAGAAAAAAGAAAAGCTTTCAGCAAAATCAGGTATGTACTCAGTAGATATGAGTCCTGATTTCCAATACTTTATCGAAACTTATAATGCTGTTGATGCTCCGGGTACTTACACTTTGTATAAAGCGCCTAAAAACGAATCGATCAAAGTATTAGAAGATAACAGCGAGTTAAAAACTACTTTAGAAGAATACGATATAGTTACTAAAGATTTCTTTACAATTAGCTTAGATAATGATGTTGAGTTAAATGCTTATATGCTAAAACCAACTGATTTCGATTCAACAAAACAATATCCTTTACTTGTTTACCAATACAGTGGCCCGGGTTCGCAAAACGTAAGCAAAGGCTGGTCTGGTGGACATTTCTTTATGCACCAATATTTGGTTCAACAAGGTTACATTGTGGCAGTAGTTGACCCAAGAGGAACAGGTTTTAAAGGCAAAGCTTTTAAACATATCACTTACAAGCAATTAGGTAAATACGAAACAGAAGACCAGATTGCAGCCGCTAAATACATGGGTAATTTAGATTATATAGATGCTAGTAGAATTGGTATTTGGGGATGGAGTTATGGTGGTTATATGTCGTCACTTTGTATTATGAAGGGAGCTGATGTATTTAAAACTGCAGTTGCAATGGCACCAGTTACTACTTGGCGTTTTTACGATTCAATCTATACAGAAAGGTATTTACAGAGACCTCAAGACAATGCTTCTGGATACGATGACAACTCGCCAATTAACCATGTAGATAAGTTAAAAGGAAACTTCTTACTTGTACATGGCACTGGAGACGACAATGTGCATTTCCAAAACTCTGTTGCTTTGCAAGATGCGCTTATTCAATCAGGCAAGCAGTTTAGCTCTTTCTATTATCCAGATAAAAACCATGGATTAAGAGGAGGAAATGACAGAGGGCATTTCTACCAGTTGTTTGCAAATTACATTATGAATAACCTATAAAAGAAAAAAGCCTTCTGATTACTCAGAAGGCTTTTTTTATTATCAAATCAATTCAATTACTTAGGTTGTGTAAGACCCGGCCATTCATCTGTTCTAAATGGTTTTGCGGGTAAACCTTCTTTATTGTAAAGATTTAAATCATCAGGATTATCTGCCCAACCATATCTCACAGCTTCGGGGTTCTTTACTTCATCTGAGAAAAGTATTACCTTATTTCCTTCTAGTTTTGCTTTTGCCCAGTGAAATTTCTTATCAGCACCTGCTACAGCAAATCCATTTACATAACCATATTTGTCTTTTACGCTTAGCCCGCTACCTACATGGTCAAAAGTGATTGTAACTTCTTTACCATTGGTAGCCATTTCTTTAAATTCTGGCCCACTATAAACAACATCTTTTCCGTAAGCTACTTTTTCGGCTGCTAGTGCTAACCTTAAACCAACATCTTGCTTGTTTCTTGGGTGAATATCGTTCGCTTCTCCAATATCAATAATTACTGCTTCACCCGTGTTTGGTAAAGATAAAGTCATTGATTGTGCTTCGCGTAATTCTGCCCAATTGCTCTCTGCTGGTTGCGAGTTTGGCTGCATATAGTTGGCAAGTTGTACCCATAAGAAAGGAAAATCACCTGCTCCCCATTTTGCTCTCCAATCGTTAATAAGCATTGGGAATAATGTTCTGTACTCATAAGCTCTGCCTGCATTCGATTCGCCCTGGTACCAGATAACTCCCTTCATTGCATAAGGGATAATCGGATTCACCATTGCATTGTATAACAGTGTTGGATAATCGTTTGGAGATTGATTTGTAGAAATTTTACCTGCTCCAATTTTATATTTCCATGCTCCTGAAAGATCAATTAACTTATTAGCCGAAACCATTTTCATATTTTCAGCCAAACCGTAAATACCTCCACCTCCACCAGTGTCTTCTACTCTCACTGTAATTACATTTTTGCCAGGCTTCAAAATATCAGCACTCACATTATAAACTCTTGGCGTACTGTACTGACCATTCATTTTACCTACTTCTTGTCCGTTTACATAGGTGATATCTGAGTCATCAACTTTAGCTAAATGCAATTTAAAATCGCTAGCAGCTTCACTTTCTGAAAGGGTAATCGTTTTTCTAAACCAAACAATGCCATCAAGCCCAGGAAGCTCTTTTAAATCCCATACTTCAGGTAAATCCATTGTTTCCCAATCGCTTTCAGATAAATCGTTAGCAGCCCATAGTGCTTTGCCGTTTACCAAACCGGGATCAGTTTCAGGGAAATCGCCTAATTTCTCTTTTAGCTCAGCGATTTTCTTTTTGTTTGCTTCTTCCAGATTAAGCTCTCCAAGTGTGCTTACAGTCTTACTATAAGTTGGAACTGTAGAGATTGCGCCAGCACTAATCCAAGTTTCTACTACTGTTCCACCCCAAGAAGTATTTAATAATCCGATAGGAACATTTAATTCTTTTCTTAGATTTTTGGCGAAAAAATACCCTACTGCTGTAAAGTCACCTACTGTTTCAGGAGCGGTTACCTGCCAATCTCCACCGGGTAACTTATCTTTTACAGAAGTACCAATCATTTTAGGTACTTTAAAGTGCCTAATCATTTTGTCTGATGCAGTGGCCATTTCCTCTTCAGCATTATTCGTATTTCTCACAATCCACTCCATATTAGACTGGCCAGAGCATATCCAAACCTCACCAACTAATACATCTTCTATAGTGATGGCATCACTTTTATTTCCTTTAATAATTAACTTGAAAGGTCCACCAGCTGCAACAGGAGCTAATTTAAGCATCCATTTACCATTCTTGTCGGCTTTGGTCTGCACGGTTTGACCATTAAATTCAACTGTGATTTTTTCTTTTTTTTCTGCCCAACCCCAAACAGGTACTTCTGTATCTCTTTGGATAACCATATGGTCTGAGAATAGTAATGATGGGGTAATTTCGGCTTGAGCACTAAAATTAAAAAGGAATAAGGCTAACAAAACCCCCAAATGCCAGGCGAGTTTATCTTTCATGTGTTTCATATTAATCTATCTGATTTTTGTTAGGCTCA
>PBYL01000457.1 GCA_002729595.1 Thalassovita sp.
GTAAACCTGTGTTTTGTAAATCAACTTTCTTACTCTGCTTTTCTATGGAATAAATGCTATTCATGTTTCTTAGCAAAGTATTCTATAAACAAAGATTCCATTCTACCGAAATACTGAGTATTAAACCACTCGTACTCATATAGATTTGTGAGCGTATTCGACTCTGATACCTTTATCTTGTACAACTCGTGAAGTTCTGAGTTATGCTTCCCATATATACTATATCTCACACAAGAGATTAAAATAAGCGCATAATACAAATATTTTAAACTACTACTCACCTTTGAAATTTGCTTAATACTGACCACTACTAGGATCACTAAAATATTCCAAGATGGAGAAGAGGCTCTCATTAAAAAATCAGCTTGGTGACCTATATAGATAAAAGGAATAATACTTAATGAAATAAAAATGGTATAAAATAGAGGCTTGAGCTCCTTATTATTTTTTATAAAAGGATAAATACAAATTAATACAAAGCCGAATTTCACTAAAATGAACAAAGGCACTTTATATAAACCTTCACTATTTTTATACATCTCCCAAATCCACCTAAACTCTTGTGGATAATGAGCTATGTAATATGCAGCTATTATCAAAAATAGACTAATACCAGCTACACAGTTTTCCCAACTAAATACACTCTTAAAATTCCTCAATACTGAAATAAGAATAATTGGGATAAGTCCAATAGAAACAAATGGACTCCATAAAAGCGAAAGACTACCAATTAGTAAAACAAATCGGTTATTCTTATTAAAATAAGATGTGTGTAGTATAATTCCTGTACTAATCCAAGATCCTAAACTATGTTGTGGCGCCCACTCATACTGTGTCATTTGACAGGCATAATTTGAGCTAAAATTGGCAAAAATTATATCAGTAAGATAGAGTTCCTTTAAAAGGAAACTCCAATCAAAACTCCATTGCAAAATACTTTTGGTAAAAAATCTGATCATGGTATAAACACTTTCAAGATCACCTAAAAAGAAGAACAAAAAGATTGCCCACCAACTTTTAGTTCCACAAATCTTTAGAAACCAATATAAGGAAAGAAACAAGCCTAAGCTACTCCAAGCATAACAGTAAAAATCAGTGAGATTTATAGAAGTAATTTTAGCTAAAAATGCAGGCGGTAAATACCAACCAAGATAATAATCTAAAAAAACAGGTTCTTTGATGTATTGATGTTTATAATAATATACTGGCCATTTATTAACAATCAAATCATGTAGAACTGCATTATGCTTTTCAAAATCAATTAATTGACCAGAATAACCTCCAATTCCAGCGTAATAAGTTACAATTACGGATATACTCATTATTGCCCAGATATATTTAATCGAAACTGTATTTGGCTTATAGTTTAAATTTTTATTTTCTTTTAGAAAGGATATGCCGGAGGCAATTAGGAAAAAAGTAACAGGTATAGCTATATACCAATGTAGCCAACCTAATAAAAAAATTACACTAGGTAAAAGTAGATATATGAAAGAAATGCCTAGAAGCAGATAATCTTGCTTAGTCGAAGCTTTAAAATTCAACAAAAAAGTTTGCTGTAGAACAGCCATATATAGTTAAAAAAATATATTTTATTACTCACCCTCTTATGAGGTAGTTTTTATATTATTTTAAACTGAATAATGACTTCTTCATTGTAGTAAAATATTGATAAGAAAAGAATTTATTAGCTTATACCCAGAGTATATTTTAAAGCGATTATTTTTGTGAAATGAGTGAGTTTGAAGAATACCTTACAGGTAAAAAAATAGATTCTGATCTATTTAAGAAAAGTGAACCAGACAGATGGGAAGAATTTAATACATTATTCTTTCAGGTGAGTCCTAAAAGTTTTACTATGCAAAAGCTTTTTCTTATAAATCAGATAAGAAGAAAATACCTCTTAGAACCAAAAGAAGAAACAGCACCTAAATCGGTTAAGAAAAAATTTAAACCAGTAATTCGCAAAAAAGAATAATTGTTTAAGATGCTGTCTCTTTTAATTGAAGTTTAATTCTCTCTAGTGAATAACTTAATTAACTCTGAGGCTCCTGAATAAGCAGGTAAAAAACCATCCATTACTTTTTCTTTGGTTTCTTGTAAATGCCCTTTAACTGCTTCATTTCTATAGAAAAGCTGCATTAGCTCATCTTCAATACTTTCTTTCATCCACTCTAAACGCTGCTTTTTTCTATTCTCAGAAAAATAGCCTACTTGCTTTCTTACATCTACAAATTTCTCTACCTCTTGCCAAACATTATTAATGCCTTCTCTCTCTATCGCTGAGCAAGTAATAACACTGCAATGCCATCCATGCTCTTCTTGCCTGAATAAATGTAGCGCATTGGCATATTCTCTCTTGGCCCTTAATGCTTGTTTTTTATTATCTCCATCAGCTTTATTAATGGTTACACAGTCAGCCATTTCCATTATACCTTTCTTAATCCCTTGAAGCTCATCTCCTGCACCAGCCAACATCAATAATAAGAAAAAGTCTACCATTCCTTTTACTGTAGTTTCCGATTGGCCAACACCAACAGTTTCTACAATAATCACATCAAAACCAGCAGCTTCACAAAGCAACATTGCTTCTCTGGTTTTTCTGGCAACACCACCAATAGAACTGCCTGATGCAGAAGGTCTTATATAAGCATTTGGATGATTAGACAATCTTTCCATTCTAGTTTTATCACCCATTATACTACCCTTAGTAACTTGGCTACTTGGGTCTACAGCCAATACAGCTACTTTTAGTCCTTTATCGGCAACCATTTCACCAAACGACTCTATAAAAGTACTTTTACCAACACCAGGTACACCAGTCACACCAATTCGGATAGTTTTCTCTTCATCTCTTGAAAAATGTCTGATAATTTTTTGTGCGAGTTCGACGTCAGCTGGTAGGTTACTCTCCACTAATGTTATCGCCCGACTTAGAATAAATCTGTTTCCTTCTTTTATTCCAGATACATAGGCTTCTTCAGTAAGTTGTTTCTTCCTCATGACAAGATTATAATTTTTATATTCATTTCAGCTACAAATCATTACATCCTTCTCAACAATTAGAAAAAATTTCGTTCAAAAGGAAATTTTCGCTTAAAGCAGGGGAATTACAAACATCCTAAAATTATGATGAAAAAATTATTTAATTGGACAAATATTTCAGGAACATTTGCTGTATTTCTTTTTATGTGGATGTTAGGAAGTATAGGAGTTCAGTTCGACTTCCTGAATGTATTTGAAGAAGTCTTAAGTGACTATAACCTAACAGATGTTTACTATACAAAAATCCGAAATAACGAAGCAATCCCATTTGATGAGAGGATTGTACTAGTAAATATAGGTGATGCAGCCAGAGGTAGAGGTAACATTGCTGATGAGATAAGTATTATAAATAAATATAACCCAAAAGTTATAGCCATAGACGCCAAATTCTTCGGCTTAAAAGAAGAAGATCCAATGGGCGACTTCAAACTAGCTACTGCAATTCAAGAAGCTAATCATTTTATAATGGCTAGCGAGTTTGCAGTAACATCTGATACATCCACCGGATGGGATACATTATATACTCCACCACCACTTTTTTCTCAAAATGCCCAAACAGCTTATGTAAATGTAGGTAATCTTGAATTCGGTGATTTTACTACATGGCGTACCATTCCAGTAAAAGAAACAACAAAAAAAGGAAAAAAAGAACCTTGCTTTCCTGTAAAAATTGCCGAGGCATATAATGAAGAAGCAGCTAAAAAGTTCCTTGCAAGGGGTAATGAGATAGAAAACATCTATTTTAAAGGCAACCTAGATAAATTCACAAAACTGGATGTAGACGATGTACTAAATGAGAACTTTATACCAGAACTCATAAAAGATAAAATCGTAATTATGGGTTATATGGGTGATCATTACACCGATTACTACTTCGACGAAGATAAATTCTATACTCCTTTAAATGATAAACAAGTAGGCAGAGGCACTCCAGATATGTTTGGTGTTGTAGTTCATGCAAATATCGTTTCAATGATTTTAGATGAAAACTACATTAATGAAATGCCAGAATATATTGGATACATCATCGCAATCATATTATGTTATCTAAATGTAGCTCTATTTGCATATATACTTGGTAACAAAAAACTCTCTCCCTATTACGGACTTACTAAAATCATTCAGTTGATTGAGGTCCTTATAATACTGACAATAAGTATATTTTCTTTTGCTCTTTTTAATTATAAAGTTGATTTAACACTCGTTTTTCTCGTTATCATACTAGCAGGCGATTTAACTGAAATCTATATCGATATCATTCTGGTAAGTCTTAGTAAAATCTCATTTATCAGAAAACTTTCATTAAAACCAAATTCATTAAATGCATCATAAAATGAAAATAACAGGATTCAGATTCTCAGTTACTACCCTAATATTCCTTTTAAGCTCAATAGGTGCATTCGCACAGTTTATGGTACTTGGAGCCAAAGGTGATAATAAAGTAGATGGCCAACCACTCAAAGTAGGCGCATTATTACAATCT
Organism: Thalassovita sp.; assembly: GCA_002729595.1. Lineage (GTDB taxonomy): Bacteria > Bacteroidota > Bacteroidia > Cytophagales > Flammeovirgaceae > Chondrinema. Next base: position 4,529 of record PBYL01000457.1, read on the forward strand.
AATCAAACCATTACAATTGGCAATGGAGCCTATCTTGGTTTAGCGCATACTAGCAAAAAAACCATTGAGCTTAACAAAGCAGGAACGTATAAAATAAGTGATCTTGAGACAAAATTAGCTGCTGCTGATAATGATCTCACTAATAGATATGCCGATTTCGTAATTAATGAGCTTACATCTAAAGATGGAAATTCTACTAGGTTTAACACAGGTGCAAAAACTGGATCTGTAACAAGAGATGTGAGTAAGTTACCTTTATTATTTGCAATGCCAGTAGATGAAAATGGCATTAGTAAAACAAGTAAAGTTTTAGCAGACACAAAAATCACCATCAAATGGTTTGTAAATAACTTTGATGAGGTAAAAGAGGATGAAATTCAAAGTTATGTTTTTACAGTAAAAGATGGTTCTCCTGATAATATTGGAAATGTTATTTACGAAACTAATACTTCTGATAAAAAAGTAACTATCGATTTATCTGATAGCAAATTCAAAAGAAATAAAACTTTAATCTATCAGGTTGAAGCTGTGACTAAAAATGGCAAGAAGAAAATAACTAGCCCTGAGGCGATGCTTCAAAAATTGAAAAGCAAAGAAAATTATTTAATTGCTGAAGAGTTTAACAAATTACCTCAAGAAGAAACTGCAATTAATAAATTAATTAAAGCTAAGTTTTTTGAAGAAAAAGGATTGATTGCCAACGCAATTAATATGTATGAAGAAGCTCTTGCAATTTCAGATGTACCTCAGTATTCTTCTTACTACTCTGAGTTTTTAAACTATTACGGTTTAGTAAAAAAAGAATCTGTAACAGCTAGTACTACTACAGAAGATTAAGTTACATCCAAATAAAAATACATTTTATAAGCCCGTTTATGCGGGCTTTTTTTTATCTCTAAAAATTAGATAGAAGCCTCCAAGTGATATTAAAATAAGCAACAGAATCATCCAACTACTCCAATTAGATGAAAAGTTTTCAATACCTGAACTTGCTAAATTGTGTAACTGAACTCCTGTCCATAGCGCGAGAAGAGTTCTTGGTAACATTCCAAATAAACTACCCACCAAAAAAGTATGGACTCTTACATTACCTATTGAAAGCAAGAAATTACCAACTGCAAATGGAATTACCGGAGATATCTTAGTGAAGAATACAGCAAATAGCTCATTTCCTTGCAATCTCTCATAAACTCTTGAAAGCTTTTCATCTCCTTCAACAGACTGCATGAAGTTCCCTTTATCAATCATTTTTGCTGTAAAGTAACCTACTAAAGAAGCTAACATGTAAGAGATAACTAGAGGCAAAACAGCAGGCCAAGCCAATACATAACCGCTAATGATACTTATAAAAGTGGTAGGTGTTAGCCCAAATGCCATACTAAATACGCTAAGTGCATAAAATGCAAAAACTAATTGAGTTGATATCTCAGCATATTTTTCAGCATAATAATACGCTGAAGAACCTAAAACTCCACTTATAGAAATAGAAAGTATTAGTAGTAAAACTATATAAATACTGGACGCTTTATTCCTATTCAGAATTTTTAAAAGTGATAACATTATAAAACTCTATTTACTACTCTTCTAAATAGAGTTCAAGTAACCCATCTGGTAATAAAGTATGCACAACTTGCTTTTCTTTATCAACTTGCTTTACAATATCATCTGTAATTGGAATAAGGACTTCTTTACCTTGATGCATTAAAGCGATGAGAGTATTATTATTTATATCGTAGATATTTTCTATTAAACCTAAATCTCCCTTTTGCTCATCAACAATTGAAAAACCTACAAGGTCATGTAGAAAAAACTCTTCTTCATCTAATTCAGGAAGTACTTCTAGTGGTAAAAAGAGCTTAGAGCTTTTTAATCTTCCTGCAGCATCAGGATCATCTATTTCTTCCAACTTTAAAATAAACTTATCATTAAGTGGAGAAACATATTCTACAATATATGGTATCAGGTTATCCTTACTTTCAACAAAAATAGCATCGATATTTAGATATCTATCTGGATCATCTGCATCAAAAACTACAGTAAGTTCTCCATCTAAGCCACGATGTTTTACAACATAACCTAATTCAAAACAATCATCCTTTCTCATTCACTTAAGCCATTTTAGGTTTCTTACTGATATTCTTTTTCGACTTATTAGGATTAACAGGTTTGCTATTTTCTTCTTTTAAGTCTGAGAACCTTCTATATATGGCAATACAAAAACCTATGCTCATCACAATTGTACCAATCCAAAGTATATTGATAAATGGCTTTTCTATAGCTTTCATAATTACCCAATCTTTTTGGGTTGTTTGAGCCATTAATGTAAATGTACCTGATTGAGGATCAATTTTTTCGAACTGCATTTTTAGTCCCAAATCATATAAGATATCAGGAATCATTCCTACCTGTCTGTCTTTGATTACATAGATTGGCTGAACATCAAAATTTCTTTCTCCACCTAATACTCTTATTTCAGCTTTTACAGCTACATCACCTTCATTTAAATCAACCTCAACCAAATCATTCGTTCTCACTACATTATCCAACACTGCGATAAAATCATTTACAATAAAGGTATCTCCAACTGATAAAGTGAATTTTTCAGGCTCACTCCACTCTATTTCAGATTCAGGATCAGGAATATTTGTTACGTGGGTGTAAAGGTCACTTCCTAAGAAAGAGCGAATATCAGGAGAAGGCACAAAACCCATCTGCGGATTATTTTGCAATCTAGGATATAATGAAAATCTCTTTCCATTTTGTTTCACATATTCAATCTCGTAATAGGTATTCTCATTATATATGTGAATTGTGTCTCCTTTTTTGTGGTAAGTTTCACCTTTATATACTAAGTCTTTAGTGACTACCGCTTTCGTAATATCATTGGTTGGCAGTAGAATTTCTTTGTCAATATAATCAGGAAAATCTTCTGACTCCATTCTAGGACCTTTGTAAGTAAGCGTATAGCCATACTTCGCATTCGGGTCATCCACATCATTCACCTGATTTACACTACTGTAATCAAGCATTCTTTGTGGCTGATTTCTGAATAGTAGTAAGTTCTCTTTATTCATTTCCTCAGAAAACTCTCTATTATAAAGAAGACCTGTTGTGTTTAAAGAAATTACTTTTGAATAACCAGATGAGAAAAGCACACCAATCAACATTAAGGCTATACCAATGTGTGTAATAGCACCACCAGTTAACTGAACTTTTTGTTTTGCCAACCTAATTAATACAGTAATGTTAGAAATTACTGAATATATAGAAGCGGTTAGCAATACGATGTAAATGATATTGGTAATTTTTAAAAGTAGTATTACCAATGAAGATAAAAGCAAAGTGATGATTACCGGCAAAGTTAGCGCGCTCATCAATTTCTCTTTATCCATTTTTTGCCACCAGAAGAACTGACCAGTTCCAGATAGTAATGCGATTACAACACCAAACCAAAGTTGGAATTTAGTATAAAACTCAACTTGATCTGCAGGAGGCGCCATGTTTGATGAACCTCCAAAAAACTCTATAAATGCATTGTAAACTGGAATTGAAGTAGGTACAAAAACCTGAAATGAAGCTAAACATAAAACTGTAGCTCCCATAAAAATCCAGAACTCTCTACTATAAGTAGTAATTTCTTCTTCTGTAGTTGGTAAATCTTTCCAAGCTTTTACAAGGAAGAAAACAGATACACCTACGAAAGCCAATAAATATATAAGAAGCTGTCCTGATAGACCTAAATCAGTAAATGAGTGAACAGATGCCTCGCCTAAAACACCACTTCTTGTTAAGAAAGTCGCATATAAAACTAAGATAAAACTAGTAATTACTAGAATCATAGAAGCTTTAAGCGCAGTATCTTTTCGTTTGAAGGTAATCATTACGTGAATGGCTCCAACCAACACTAACCAAGGTATATAAACTGCATTTTCTACTGGGTCCCAGTTCCAGTATCCACCAAAGTTTAATGTTTCATACGCCCAGTAGGCACCCATCATAATACCAATTCCTAAAATAACTGCAGCAACTTGTGCCCAAGGCAATGCAGGTTTTACCCATTCTTTATAAAGACCTTCTTTTAAACCAGCGATACAGTAGGCAAACGGAACAAGGGTAAGCGCAAAACCAAGAAACAATGTAGGTGGGTGAATTACCATCCAGTAATTTTGTAATAGCGGATTTAAGCCAGTGCCATCTTCAGGAATAAAGTTAGGGTCACTCGCAAATATTGGCGCATCCATCACATCTCTTAGCAAAGCAAATGGAGAACTACCAATTTTAACATCTATCAATACAATTCCTAAAATCATAGAAACCAAAAAAGCCTGTACTAATGCAAAAACAGACATTACATTCAGTTCCCACTTATTACCATATCTTATAAGGAAGAATCCGAGTAATACATGCCAGAAAATCCACAACAAGAAACTACCTTCCTGACCTTCCCAGAAACAGGAGATCATATAGTGAGTAGGCAAATTATTAGAAGAGTGGCTCCAAGCGTAGTGGTATTCGTAGTAATGGTTATAGATTATGTAGAATAAGCTGGCTACAATAGTAAAAACAGCTAAACCATGAATATAAAAAGCTCCTCGTGCATAACTTTTCCAGCTTTTTATCAATTCGGCATCTTGTAGCTTGGATGCATAACCATAACTGAAAGCTGAAACCAAAGCCGTTATGAATGCTATTATGACTGAGTAGTGTCCTAGATTACCTACAAAGGTATGTATCATTAATATGGTCTTTAGAAATTAATAAGTTGTACAAAAATACTAAACAACCTCACTGTTTTCAAATAATGTTTCAACAGAGTAAGTTCCCTAGAATTTTGTTTTTATTACCGAACTGGTAATTTCTAAATTCCAACATTATTAATCGTCATTCGAAACCATCAAACCAGTCTTTAAAATCGTTTACTTTTTCTCTACTTACAATCATTTCTTTGGGAGAAACTGGCGATGTTAAAACTTTTAGCCTACTATTTGAAAAAATGACCACATCATTAATGGCATGAATATTTACTATAAAAGTTCGGTTTAGCCTGAAAAAAAGTGATGGATCAAGTAAGTCAGCCAAATCTTCCATTTTATAATCTATAATAAATTTTTTCCCTTGCAGACTTATTAAATAAACTGTACGACCTTCAGCAAAAAAGTAGGCGATTTTTTCTGTAGAAATACTTCTAATATGCTCACCTAACTTTACCATAAATCTCTTTTTATAGTTTTTCTTTAGGCTAGCCAACATTTCTTGTAGTGCATCTAACTTAGGAGCATCATTATAAGAAGGCAAATTTTTTCGAAGCGTTTCCAGTTTATCTAAACTTTCTTGCAAAGCTTTTCCTGTAATTGGCTTTAAAAGATAATCTATGCTATTAACCTTAAAAGCTTCAATGGCATACTCATTATAAGCAGTAGTAAAAATAATAGGCTTGTCGATTTTTACTTCTTTAAATATTTCGAAGCTTAAACCATCTGCTAGTTGAATATCAAGAAATAAAAGATCAAACTCATTTAAGTTTTCTTTTAGCCATTTTACAGCCTGTCGAATACTTTGTATCACACCAACTACTTCTACATCAGCAATCAGTTTTTTTAATAACATCGACAGTTTTTCGGCTGCAGGTTTTTCGTCTTCAATAATCAGTACCTTCATTGTTAGTTTTAATTTATAGTTCTTCTACCTCAAGCCTGAGCGTCGGAACACTAATCGTAATTTCATTATAAGCTTTAATTCTTACGAGTGGCTCATCTGTGTAAAAAGAATATGCCTGTTGTAAGTCTTTAATCTCTCTCAATGCTTGAGGCACAGGTTTTAATCTTTCGTTTAGCTTGCATTGCAACGAAACACTCTGCTCTCCATCAGTAAATATTTTTATTTGCATGGGATGTGCAGAAGAAATAATAGAGTTCCTCACTAAATGATGTACTAATAAGGGAATAGTTCCAGGAATAACTTCATCATTTAAAAACTCCTTCTCAACTTCGTCTATCAGGCTAATAAAAGAATTCTCAAAGTTGAGTAACTCCACAAGGTTTTTTCCTGCTTCTATGTCTTTTGCTAAAGTGCTTAACTCGTCTTGTCTGTTGTCTAATGAATAGCGATAGAAACCTGCTAGCCTGTTGATAAATACATCAGCTTCTTCTGCATCTTTATAAATTAAAGAAACTAAAGTCTCTAGAGAATCATAAAGTAAATCTGGGTTTACCTCATTCTTAAAAGACTGTAAGCGGTATTCAAGATTCTTTCTCAGATTTTCTTCTCTCTGTAATACTGCTTCATTCTGTTTATTTAGATAGAAAATACTGATATAAAGCGAATTGTAGAAAATGCTACTTAATAGATAGATACTTGTTATCAGATATAGTTCTTCTGTAAAAACTCTATAACCAACCAGATAAACAAAATATACAGAAACCAACAGACTGGTAATTAAAACTACCCAAACTGCCGATAAGGTAAATTGTAAGAAAATCCTTAATCTAATCCCCTTGTTAAAAGCATAAAAGCGATCTATGAGATTAATGAATAAGCGGAGTGATTCAAAATTTAAATAGGTAAGAATGATACAGAATAACAGCTCGAATAACTCAAAGTTTGATGATAGTTCTGTAATTCTATCATTTACTAACAAGATCAAAATATACACCATCGAGCCATATACCAATGGACTGATAAGCCTGAAGTATAGATTGTGTATAAAATTATTTTTATCCATGTTTTTTAGAGAGTGGCTCTTTAGTTATTTCTATAAAGTGAGGAAAAAAGCATAAGGTAAATCTTTGTTCCTCTGTTTGGTATCTATGTATAAAACCGGTAGCACAACAGTGAAAAAGGTATCATTAATAATCTTTACAGGAATCTCAGAAAAATATCCATACCTTCTTCTAATATTAGCCAGCCCCACCTTAAATGACGAAGTACTTTCTGGCACCGTGGTTTTATTATTTCGTACAATTAGTCCTGTTTGCTCGTCGTAAGAAATGGTAATATTTAGCGGAGAGCCTTCTGTAATTACATTATGTTTTACAGCATTCTCTATAAGCAATTGCAGGGTTAACGGCGGAATTTGACTAGCATACAATTCATTAGGTATATCAATAAAAACCTTTAGACTTTCATCAAAGCGAACCTTTAAAAGAAATATATAAGACTTAATAAAGTCGATTTCATTTTCGAGTTTCACTAACTTCTTATTGTTGGTCTCTAACACATATTGATATGTTAAAGCAAAGTTTCTAATAAACTCTTCTGCTACTTCTACATCTCTGTATATTAATGCTGAAATTGTATTTAAGCTATTAAACAAATAATGCGGGCTTAACTGGCTCTTAAGCATATCGTACTGTAGCTCAAGTTGGTTTCGCATCATTTGCACTTTCTGGATTTGTACTACAGCATATTGCCTGTAAGAGAACCAAGCAAAATCTACAATGGTGTAGGTAAATGCGGTAAAGAAAAACACAATGCCTGTTTTAACAATTAGCTCTTCTCTGTTGAGAATCATATAACTTAACTCATCCTCGCCAACACTAAAGTAGAGACTAACTGCTATTAAGCCGAAGAATACAACAAAGGCTGTGAACGCATCAAACAAAACTCCGACTACAAACCTAAGTAAAGTGTGTTTTTTCCAGTTAATTATTTTGTTCAAAATACTATTTACTCCCAATACAGACCAGCCAGTAATTTGAACAAGTAAAATCATGAGTAGGGTTTCTCTGTAATCTGCCTGAAAATCAGGGAAGCTACTGGTTTCACTATATACAGCGTAACTGTAAAGTAAAATCCCAAGTAAACAGAGCACCAAAAATACCCGATGAAAGAATTTCATAAAGCTTATTCAGAGATAGATTAGAGTAATTTGTTTCAGTGAATTTACCCGATTTTTATAAGAATCGCATTAGTACATTTCTTCCATTACTCTTCTGTATTCCGAATCTGAAGTAATAGTTCTAGCAGCCTCTTTATAAGCCTCTTTTAATTTTGGATTAGATTTGTCCATCACTTTACCTACATTCACTAATACATGTCCTTTTTCTGAACTAGAAGAGATGGTTTCACTAGCTTTCAGTATTTGTAAAATAACACTTTCTGAAAGATTATTTTCATCGGTTAAAGATGATAACACACTTCCTTTCTCCGAACTGCTATCGATCGACTCAACTGCTTTAAAGAATTCTTGATCTGCTACAGTAGACTTACCCACTAAATGGAAGCTTTTTCTTAAAGTAGCACCTTTTTCTGAACTAGAAGAAATATTTCTGATGCTTTTAAAAACCTTAACCATAGACTCATTTGTCAATGTGGTTTCTGAGAGTAAGTTTCTAAGCACCGAACCTTTTTCAGAAGTACTGCTAATTCTATCTAGTGCATCGAAAAACTGGCTTTGCACTTTCTCATCATTATGTAACCCCTTTTCAATCGCAGTTCTAAGAATTGATCCCTGTTCTGAACTGGAGCTTATGTTAGAAGCACTCTTTAGCAACCTTTCCATCGCTCTGGCATTAATTGTATTTTTTTGCATCAAACTTCTTAATACACTTCCGCGCTCAGAACTACTTGTAATATGATCTACAGTATTAAAGTATGCTTCTATAAAAGACTCATTATTTACAAACACATCATTTACAACTCGCAAAACACTACCCGTTTCGCTACTAGAGCTAATATCTTCTGCAGTTTCTAATAGTTTGGTTAAAGCCGATACCGAAAGCTTATTATTCTTTAGCACACTTCTTAAAACACTTCCCTTCTCACTACTAGATGTTATTCTACTAACTCCTTCGAAGTATGCATCTGCCGAGCTTTCGTCTTGTAAAAACTTGCTTGCATATTTTCTGAAAATTCTTCCTTTTTCGCTGCTAGAGCTAATTATATAACCAATCTTTTTAGCAATAAGACCCGGCTCACCTTTCTTTAAGTTATTCAGTTCAAGTAAATTCTCGAAATATAAGCCTTGTACAGAGCTACTTTCTATTTCTGAAATTTCATCTAAAACCTTATCAATTCCACCATTGCTATACAGTCGCTTTACTCTAATATCTGCACCCAAACCTGTTTTTCTGAGCACATCAAGCATAATATCTGCTAACCAAGCTTTTCCTTCGTCATCAAAATCTTCTCTAGATTTACCCGAGAAATATTCGTAGCTAAGTTGTCCACTCGAATTACTTTCAATCACAACAGCTCTCTTATTGCCGAAAGTAGTTTTACTTACCTTAAAGTAACCACCGGGAGATATGGAAGCTATTCCTTTCTCATCGTTTGTAATGGCAATTTTTCCCTTATACTTAATCTCGTAAGAAGAAAATGTATCGCTAGATTTGTACTCGTACTCTCCCCGATCGTCCCGTACACTAATACGCGTGCTAACTTTCTGGGCAAATAAAAAGTTACTAATAAGGAAAAACATCGGTATAAAAATTAAAGATTGTTTCATATCGGTTTTAGCTCCGCTTGTTACTAAAATTGTTATTACTTAAAAATTAATTACCTTACAATTATGCTTACTATTTAATTATAGTAAAATTGATTTGTATCGAAATGTAGAATAAGGGAACTGAATTGCAGAATCATTGTATTGTTGTGTAAACACGATTTAGTAATTTAGTGAAACTATATAACAAATTATCATGCTTAAATTCTGGACACTATTACTCACAATTACACTATTAGCTCAAATTTCTCTTGCTCAGGATAATGAAAAAAAAATACCTGAACAAGGTAAGTATGATGGAAAATATCGCAAAGGCGAAAGACATGGAAGAGGCACTTGTGTTTGGCCCGATGGCAGTAAATACACCGGTATGTGGAAATACAATACAATGAACGGCAAAGGTATTTTTACATTTAATGGCTATAAATATGATGGATACTGGGAGAATGGAGAAAAAAGCGGTAGAGGTACACTCACTTTTCCCGATGGCACTTATTACACAGGCGAATTTAAAAATGATAAATACCATGGCTTTGGTATCTTAAAAATGTCTGATGGAAGTTCGCACGAAGGACAGTTTAAGAATGGCAAAAGCAACGGCCAAGGTAAGCATGTTTGGTCATCTGGCACACAATACATTGGAGAATGGAAAGATGATATGATGAATGGAAAAGGCATTCTGATGTATTACGATGGCAAAGTAGAGCAAGGTACATTTAAAAATAATGAATTCGTTCCATGCGATTGCAAGCAATTGGAACAAACACCTATAGAAGCTTATAACTCATCAGAAGCGGTGTTTGTAGGAAAAGTAACTAGTGTTTACCCAAGTGAAAATGGCGATTTTGAAGAAGTATTTTTTGAAATAGAACAACACTGGAAAGGTGAATTTGGCTTTGGCAGAACAGTAGTTGTTGCTACAGCATATACCTCTTGCGATTTGATGTTTTTCGAAGGCGAATCTTATCTGGTTTATGCATCTTCTGAAGTATCTGGATATTTCATCACTAGTAAATGTACCAGAACTCAAGAAGCACTTTTTGCAACTTACGACATAGAACAATTGAACTCTGAGTTACCATGTGAGCAAGATGGGCAAAAAGTAAAAATCTTTAATTCTAGTGAAACAGATTTTGTATGTGGTTGTAATGGTAAAACCTATAGAAACCCTTACAAAGCAGCAGAAGATGGAGTATCTAATTGGAAAAAAGGTAAATGCCCAGAGAGTGGCAAGTAATAATTACTAATACAAAAAAGGCTCAGATTCTAGAATCTGAGCCTTTTTTCATGTTTTTACTATTCTTATTTCTCGTCTAGCAATTTAATACCTAACTCTTTTAGTTGGTCTAAAGCTGCTGGCGAAGGAGAATCAATCATTACGTCTCTTCCTGAAGTATTTTTCGGGAATGCGATAAAGTCTCTAATTGAATCTGAACCTCCGAATAAAGAACATAAACGGTCGAAACCAAATGCGATACCACCATGTGGAGGTGCACCATATTCAAAAGCTTCTAGTAAAAATCCAAACTGTGCTTGAGCTTCTTCTTTAGAGAAACCTAATGCATCAAACATACGAGACTGTACATCTCTGTTATGAATTCTAATAGAACCACCTCCTATCTCAACACCATTGATAACCATGTCGTAAGCATTTGCTCTTACTTCTCCTGGTTCAGTTTCAAGCTTTTTAAGATCTTCTGGAATTGGCGAGGTAAATGGATGGTGCATTGCATGGAACCTTTCAGATTCCTCATCCCACTCTAATAATGGGAAGTTTACAACCCACAATGGTTTAAATACATTTTTATCTCTTAAACCAAGTCTAGAACCCATCTCTAATCTCAATTCACCTAGTGCTTTTCTAGTTTTCTTTAAATCACCAGAAAGTACTAAAAGTAAATCGTTTGCCTCTGCACCTGCAACCTCAGCCCAAGCTTTTAAATCATCCTGATTAAAGAATTTATCAACAGAAGATTTGTAAGTACCGTCAGCATTGCATTTTACATACACAAGTCCTTTCGCTCCTATTTGAGGTCTTTTAACCCAATCGGTAATTTCGTCAAGTTGCTTTCTGGTATATTCTGCACAACCTTTTACACATATTCCCAAAACAGTTTCAGAATCATCAAAAACTTTAAAGCCTTTATTTTTTGCTACTTCGTTAAGGTCTTTAAAAGTCATTTCGAAACGAATATCTGGCTTATCAGAACCATACAGACTCATTGCATCTGCATATTCCATTCTTGGGAAATCTTCAACTTCAATTCCCTTCACTTCTTTGAATAAGTATTTAGCCAAACCTTCAAATGTTTGTAAAATATCTTCTCTTTCAACAAAAGACATTTCACAGTCAATTTGGGTAAATTCTGGCTGGCGGTCTGCTCTTAAATCTTCGTCTCTAAAACATTTAACCAATTGGAAATAACGGTCGAAACCAGCTACCATCAAAATTTGCTTAAATGTTTGTGGAGATTGCGGCAAAGCATAAAATTCACCTGGGTTCATTCTAGAAGGCACAAGAAAGTCTCTAGCTCCTTCTGGAGTAGATTTTATCAATACAGGAGTTTCTACCTCGATAAACTCTTGATGATCTAAATAATCTCTCACAGATTTAGCCATTCGGTGTCTTAACTGGAGGTTGCTTCTTACAGAATCTCTTCTAAGATCAAGATAGCGATATTTCATTCGAAGCTCGTCTCCTCCATCTTTATCATCATCTATTATAAATGGAGGAACCTTAGATTCGTTCAGCACTTCCAACTTCTCAATTCTCAATTCGATATCTCCAGTAGGGATTTTATCATTTTTTGAGAAACGCTCTGCAACTTCTCCTTCTACACTTATTACAAATTCTCTCCCAAGCTCTTTCATCTGATTAATCACCTCTTTATCGGTAACTCCCTCTTCACCGAATATCTGAGTGATACCATAACGGTCTCTTAAGTCTATCCAAACGAGCGCACCTTTATCTCTAACTCGCTGTACCCAACCGTTTAATTTAACCTTTTTTCCTACATCGGAAATTCTCAGCTCACCACATGTATTTGTTCTCAGCATTTTTATAGATGGAATTATATTTGTAATATTGTTAACAATCTTAAATACAGATAATAACTATCTTCTAGCAAAATTATCGTTTCTCAGGTCAAAACTATCACATCTTCTGAAATTTTACTAGACTTCACTATCTTATAACTTCTTGGCACTCATCACAAACTAACAACTTTTGTTTTTAGAATACTGTTATACATTATATACCTTAATTTTTTAATTACACTATGACCACGCTAAGAGATCAAAATTCTGGATATAATTATTCAGAAGAATCGAATTCAATCAATCAACACATTATTCGTCAGTCAGAAATCGCTAATAATAAATGGATGTTATGGGCAAGTTGGTTTTTCGTTGCTGCTTTGCCAATCGGAGCTATTGCTTTAGTTAGTTATTTACTTTTTATCCGCTAATTTTTTCTGTAAACTAATCATAAGCACTAAATTTAGTGTATGAATAAGCATGCAGAGATTATAAGCACTAAAAGCTGGCTTTTTTCCCGAAATACCGATCTATTTATATTAATGTTGCCGGTTTGGGTCTGTTGGATTATATGTTTTAGCTTACCCGAATCTGTATTAAATAAAGATTTACCTTTGTGGTTTTGGGCTGTATTCATTCTAGGTATTGATGTCAGCCATGTATGGAGCACTATTTTTAGAACTTACCTCGACAAAGAAGAATTTAATAACCACAAAAACCTACTCATCTACACACCGCTAGTCAGTTTTATCTGTCTGTTTTTGCTGGCATTTACTTCTCATTTATGGTATTGGCGCGTACTTGCTTATTTAGCTTTATATCATTTTATAAAGCAGCAATACGGATTTTTAGCGCTATATAATGCAAAGTTTGGCAAAAAATTACATAAGATTTTTAATGATAAATGGATCATTTATTTCTCTATGGTTTATCCAGTTATTTACTGGCATTTAAGCGGCAATAGAGCCTTTAACTGGTTTGTAAAAGAAGACTTTTTTAATATTGGAGGCACACTCACTCAGCATTTACAAAATGTTGAACCTATTTTACAAGGAGTACTGCAATTTGCCAATGTATTTTACTGGTTAATTATTGCTGCTTGGTTGGCTGAGGAAATTATACTTTCTAAAAAGCAATTCCATAAAATAGCTACTGGTAAGGTTTTATGGATACTCACAACTGCCGGAAACTGGTATTTGGGTATTGTCTATTTTAATTCAGACATTGTATTTTCTTTAACCAATGTAGTTGCCCACGGAATACCTTATATAGTGCTAATTCTATATTATGTAGAGAGAAAAAAGAAAATTAAAAGTAAAGCCACTACAAGAAAGAATCTAGTAAAGGGAGGATTGAGCATTGCTTTTATGCTTTCACTAATCTTACTACTTGCTTTCGGAGAAGAATATATGTGGGATATGTTTCTGTATAGAGAAAAGCAACCGCTATTCGAAAACCTATTTGCCTATCCATTTAATGCTGCAACCACAGTATTTTTTCAAGCTTTTGCCTTAGCAATGCTTTCAATACCACAGGTTTCTCACTATATCATTGATGGATATATATGGAAAGGAGGCAAAAAGAATCCTTATGTAAAAAAAGTATTGATTGATTAAAACTGATTGCTTACTTCTCAGCTTTTTGAGAGTTAGCTTCTAAATTGAATAAATCATTCAATAAATCTACAAGCGTTTCAGCCTCGCCTCTTTTACAAGCTGCTTTCAACTGCAACACAGGAAGTTTGATGATTTTATTCATGATGTTTTTAGTAATCATCTCTACTTTCTCAGTCTCTTTTTCATTAAGCTGCTTCATGTAGCGGCTTAGTTCCTCTTGTCTGATTTGCTCAAGGGCATTTTTCAGCTTCTGAATAGTTGGTGAGAAAATCATTTCTTTAGACCACTCATTAAATTCTTCTACAGATTGAGCGATAATTTCTCTAACTAGTGGAATCGAAGCTTTTCTTCTTTCTAGTGCCTGAGAAGCACGATTATTAATATCATCTACATTATGAACAATTGCACCTGGAATCTCCTCCACATTTTTCTCAACACTTCTAGGCACAGAAAGGTCAATAAATATTTTGTAGGTAAGTAGATTTAAATTTGTAACTTTTTCTTTAGTAAAGAATGGCTCGTGTCCAGCAACAGAGCTAATTATAACATCAGCATTTTCTGCTTCTTCCCATAAACTTTCGAAAGGAGCTACTTTATAATCACACTCTTGAGCTAATGTTACTGCTTTAGAGATTGTTCTATTTACAATAGTAACATCTTTAATATGGGTGTTTTGTAAATTTCTCACTACATCAGAACCAATCTCACCAACACCTACTACTAAAACTTTCGGATCAGCTTTATCAAAAGTTAACTCCTCTACCAATTCTACTGCTGCATAAGAAACTGATGCGGCGCCATCTCTAAAACCTGTTTCTTGCACTACTTTCTTATTAGTAAAGAATATAGTGTGCATTAAACGGTGTAAAAAAGGTCCAGCAGCCTGCAAATCTGCAGATAACTGATAGGCTCTTTTAACCTGATTTGTAATTTGTAAATCACCAACCACCTGCGACTCTAAACCAATCGATACATTAAACAGATGAATAGCAGCCTCATTCTGATCATTAACCACTTGAAAGTAAGGAATTATTTCATCAGAGTTTTCAATTCCTCTTTCTACACAAAGTAATTGAATAAGAGTTTTTGATTGATCTTCTTGAGACGAATAGTATACTTCTGTTCTGTTACAGGTTGATAATACCAAAGCCTCTGAAACTGATGTGATTTCCAGAATCTTCCTCATTAAGCTACCACACTCATTCTCATCTAGTGAGATTCGTTCTCTAATACTTAGTGGTGCATTTTTGTAAGATATAGAAATTGCCTTAAACTGAGATTGCATCGTGTTTTGAGATTGGTTGCCGCAAATTTAGCCAATGAAATTCCAAATGAAAAGTCATATAAAAGCAAAAGTACTAACTATGTATTTATTCAACTTATGATTTCCATCAGTTTTTTTCCATGACTTAACGCAGAAAACCTTATTTATAAAAAGTCTAATTACTTTTGCACTAGTTATCCTAGAGTAAAAATGAATAAAATACAGACCAGCATATTATTTTTTATCATCTTTCTTTATTCAAACTGTTTTGCACAAACAGATGAGAAAGATACGCCAAGTGCCAATTTATCTACGCCATATAATACTGTAGTAACACATCTTCAGTATTTACAAGAAGATAGTTACTACCCCGAAATTTCAGCACAAACACTTCATGCTGAAAATCTTACGGAAGATCAAAAGGTAAAACTGGCAGTAAAGCTTAAGCAGATCTTTGATGGAACCGGTAATTACATCGATCCGGAAATAATTCCTCAAGATCCAAACTACACCGATTCCCTAAGAAACAACCAAAATAAGTATGTGGTAGTTTCCAGTTTGCCAGGTATTTATCTCGAAAAAGTAGGAAATAAATGGCTTTATTCTGCCAACACAGTAAAACAGATAGATGCGATCCATAAAGATGTGTATCCGTTCGGTACCAGCGAGTTATTAGAGCTAGTTCATTTTGTGTCTGATGGAGGTAAAGTTGCAGGCAAAAAATATTTTGGATTATACGTTTGGCAACACCTCGGACTGCTTTTATTAGTTTTCCTATGCTTTGTTGCCCATAAAATATTCACTTTCTTTATCGAAAAAGTATTAGTAAGACTTTTAGAGAGATTTAGAAAAGATACTATTGCAGGCACTTACATTGTACCGGTAGCTAAGCCAATTAGTTTGTTGGTTATATGCTGGTTTGCGGCTTTAATATTTCCAGTATTACAGTTTCCAATTTTTGTATCGCAGTACATCATCAAAATCCTTAATGCCCTGCTCCCATTCTTTGTGGTAATGGTCATTTACAAAATGATAAATGTGCTTTGCTACTACCTCGAAAAAATAACATCAAAAACAGAAACTACTTTAGACGACCAGTTAATACCGCTTTTAAGAAAGTCGCTTAAAATTTTTGTGATTATTGGAGGTGTTATTTTCATTCTCCAAAACCTAGCGTTTGATATTACTGGCTTACTAGCTGGTATTTCTATTGGTGGTTTGGCATTCGCTTTAGCTGCACAAGACACACTTAAAAACCTGTTTGGCTCGCTCATGATTTTTGTTGACAGACCATTTACTGTTGGCGACTGGATTGTAACAGATGGAGTGGATGGTACTGTAGAAGAAGTTGGTTTTAGGTCTACAAGAGTTAGAACTTTTCATAATTCTGTTGTGTCTATACCCAATGGAAACATTGCAGACATGACTATCGACAATATGGGAATGCGAGTTTACAGAAGATTTAAAACCAATATTGCCATTACTTACGATACTCCTCCTGAGTTAATAGAAACTTTTATTGAAGGATTAAAGCAAATTGTAAGAAATCATCCAGATACCAGAAAAGATTACTACGAAATACATATGAATAATTTTGGAGCATCTTCTCTGGATATTTTATTTTACATATTCTTTAGCGTGCCCGATTGGAGTGGAGAATTAAAAGCACGCGGGGAAATTATGTTAGAGATTATTCACTTGGCAAATCAATTAGAAGTGCGATTTGCGTTTCCAACTTCTACACTACATGTAGAAACATTCCCCGAAAAAAAATCACTAACGCCTGACTACGATATTTCGAAAAACGCCTTTATGGCTAAGATAAAATACCTGCAGGAAGGTAAGCAGACAAAAAATTAAAAAAGGTGAATTGTTTGCTTTCAAATTATACTACTAAATTAGCAGGAACTTAATTAAGAAATGAACATATTAATTTTAACCTATCAGGGAGACGTTGCCGGGTCGACAAATTCAATATCATACCTTGCCAAAGGTCTGGCAGCACGTGGGCACAGAGTATTTGTAGGGCTAAGAAAAGAAAGTCTATTATTTGAGCTATTAGAAGATACTGGCGTAATTCGAGTACCGATGACTTTTAGCGGCAGATTTGATTTTGATAATGTTTACCAAATTAAACAGTTGGTAAAATCTGAAAAAATAGAAGTTATTAATGCACAATCGAGCTACGATAGATATACAAGTGTTTTTGCCAAATGGATGTATCAATTACCTGTAAAAGTAATCCACACCCGTAGGCAAATCTCCAAAAGCATGGGCGGATTTTTCCAAAATCTGGTTTATGTAAAAGGCACAGACAAAGTAATTGCAGTAAGTGAAGGTGTTAAGAAAAGCCTAATGGCTGGTGGCATACCAGATAAACACATTGCCGTAGTTTATAATGGAACTCCAAAAGAGAAATACGATAATCTTGACCCTTTAAAAATTGAGGCATTTAAAAAGGAATATGGCATAGAGCCAGGTGATAAAGTTATTGGCTGTATTTCTAGACTAAAAGAGCAAGAGCAAATTATAGAAGCGCTTAAATATGTTCCTTTTAAGGTGAAAGCCATTTTTGGAGGAATTGAAAAACAACCTCATTGGGATAGCATTATCGATCAATATCCGGTAAAACACGAAGTATTTTTTACGGGTATTTTATCTGGTCCAGAAATTCTGCATCTCTATAAACTTTTCGATATAAAAGTGCTCGCAAGTACGATAGAAGGTTTATCACAATCTTTACTAGAAGCGATGTTTCTTAAAGTGCCTGTAATTGCTACAGATGCCGCAGGAAACCCAGATCTGGTACAAGACGGTGAAAATGGTTTACTTTTCGAAAATGCCAATACCAAACAACTTGCTGAGAAAATCGAAAAGCTTTTTGAAGATGATGTATTAAGAGAAAAACTTATTACAAACGGTTATAAAACTGCTAGCGAAAATTTCTCTCTAGATAATACACTCACCGGAATTGAAAATCTCTTCGCATCTTTATTAAAAAAAAAGTAAGTTCAAATACCTGAAAAACTAAAATGGTTAAGCTTTCTGTTGTTGTCATCACTTTTAATGAAGAAAAAAACATAGGACGTTGCCTTGCTTCGGTAAAAGATATAGCTGACGAAATTGTAGTTATTGATTCATTTTCTACAGATAAAACTGAAGAAATATCTCTTGAACATGGAGCAAGGTTTATCAAGAATCCTTTTGAAGGGCATATCGAACAGAAAAACTATGCGATAACGCAGGCAACTTACCCACACATACTTTCTTTAGATGCTGATGAAGCTTTGAGTGAAGAGCTTACAAAATCAATTTTAGCAGTTAAGCAAAACTTTGAGCACGATGGATATTTCTTTAACAGATTATCTAACTATTGTGGAAAGTGGATTAAGCACGGCAGATGGTATCCAGATAAAAAACTGAGGCTTTGGGATAGCAGAAAAGGAAAATGGGCAGGTTTAAACCCGCATGATAAGTTTGAAATGCAAGAAGGTTGTAAAACTTCATGGATTAAAGGCGATCTACTGCATTACACTTTTTACAATATCGCGCAACACACCTTACAAATCCACAAATTCACCAATATATCGTCGCAGGCATCTTATCAAAAAGGTAAAAAAGTAAACCTCCTTAAAATTTTAGTAAAGCCAACATTTAAGTTCTTTGCCGACTATGTTTTAAGACTCGGTTTTTTAGATGGCTACTACGGTTTAGTAATCGCTATTTTGGGAGCGCAAAGCAAGTTTATGCAGCTTGTGAAGCTACACGATATTTATAAAAGCAAGAAAGCGAATCAGTAAGAAAACTATTGCACTTTCTTCATCTTGTATTTTTCTAAAGCTTTGCCCGACTGTTCGTGTAGTTTTTTCTTGAAGAATGAAGTTCCACCTAGTAACCAGCCTTTCCAACCCATTGCTTGTGTTGCCCACCTATGGAGATTAAAATGGTCGTGGTGCTTTATAATCTTTCCATCTTTAAACTCAAAGCTTGCATCAATGATATTATGCACACGTTTTCCCGTTCTACTGAAATCGTACCAAGCCTCCCAATGTGCACTGCCACTATTTTCAGCAAATTTAATATCACCATACTCAAGTTTAAAATTCACTGCATTTTTGCATAGCATTTCCCACATACATTTAGCATCTTCTCCTTTTAATTTACCAAAAGCAGGATCTTCAAACTCAATATCATCGTGGTAGCAAGCATTCATTTTAGCAGCATCTTTTTGCTGAAAAGCCTGATAGAAACTAGTAATTATATCTTCCATAAATCATATTCTACAATCTGCGTAAGATAAGATAATTTGCAATAAAGTGCCATCTATCTAACGATTTCTTTAAACAGCAGTTAGAACTACAAACAACAATTGCTGATACCTTAATTAAGGGTATTTATATGCAATTTTGATATTTTACATATCTGGTATTTTTATATTTAACCGATTATTTTTTTGAAGATAAAATTATGGCAGAAAAAGTTCTGATTAGCGGTGGTACAGGCTTACTTGGTAAAAAGATCACTGGTATTTTACAAGCAAAAGGTTATGAAGTTAGCTACCTTAGTCGAAGCAAGGGCACCAAGAATGGAATAAAATGTTATCAGTGGGATATTAATAAGCAGGAAATAGAAGAAGAAGCCATTACTGAAGCAGATTATATCATCCATCTTGCAGGAGCAAGTGTTTATGATAAAAGATGGACAGACGAATACAAAAAAATAATTATTGAGAGCAGAACCAAATCGGCAGCTTTACTCTACAACACAATTAAAAACACAGACAACCACGTAAAAGCATTTATTTCTGCTTCGGGTATTAGCATTTATGGAGATAGAGGAAATGAACTGGTTGATGAAGATTCTGAGGCAGCCGATGACTTTTTAGCTAAAGTTTGTGTTGCTTGGGAAGATGCTGCATTTAAAATGCAAGAATTAGATATTAGAACTGTAGCCATTAGAGTCGGAATAGTTTTAAGTGAAGAAGGAGGTGCTTTTCCAAAGTTATTGATGCCAATAAAACTTTTTGTGGGTGCTCCTTTGGCTTCAGGCAAACAATATATGCCTTGGATTCACATTGACGACCTTTGTAATATATTTGTAAAAGCTTTAGAAGATGAAAAAATGAGTGGGGTTTATAATGGAGTTTCTCCGCATCCACTCACCAACGAAGCGCTTACAAAAGCAATTGCAGATAAAATATCTCGACCAGTATTTCCGATAAATGTGCCTGGCTTTGCACTAAACATTGTTTTAGGAGAATTCGCAGAAGTATTAACCGGAGGAATTAGAGCATCTTCTAGAAAAATAGAAAATACTGGATTTAAATTTACTTATCCTAAAATCAATACCGCATTAAATAACTTACTCAAAGATGACTAAACAAATTCAGCAAAAATTTGAAGAAAGCATTAAAATAGCTGAAGACAAACGATCTTATGAACACAAACAATACAATCTGATCGCCATTCTCAGAATCGTTTATTTTGTAGCAGCAGTTGTAGCCATTGTGTATGTTGGTGACAAAATAAACATCTGGTTAGCAATACTCGCAGGCTTCATACTGCTTACTGTATTTGCTTTCATCATCCGATATCATCAAAAAATTGCCTGGAAACGCGATTATTATTCTTACTTGAGTAAAGTAAATCAGGAAGAAATATATAGGTTA
>PBYL01000458.1 GCA_002729595.1 Thalassovita sp.
CAGTAAGTTTCATCATGCATGCTTATATCTATTTCATTGGCTTTTAGATAATAAGTTATCGCATGGTTTACATCTCCGGCTTTATCATACAAAATTCCCATGTTCACATATACATCAGAAATTTTTCTATGGTACTCACCAAAATGCGATTTATAAATGGGCAGTGCTTTAAAATAACAGTTTTTAGATTTACCGTAATCGCCAATATCCATATACAAAATACCGAGATTGTACAGCGAATGTCCAGTTGTTACATCATTTTCACCGAGTTCATTTAATCTTATATCGTAAGTTTTTTGTTCGTATTCTAATGCCTTAAAAGGCTTGCCAACTTGCCGATAAGCTCTACCGAGATTACTATAAGGTACAGCGAGTTTTAAATCATTTTCATCATAAGCTAATAGCAAAGTTTCTATGCAATCATCATAAAATGGAATTGCCTCTTCAAATTTATAATCTCTAAAATAGCAATTTGCAGTTCGCAATAAACAATGTCCAGCTCTACTGTATATTTCTGCTTGCTTAAACTGATTTGCGGCTGAATCATAATACAGAGAAGCGCTGTCGTAATTTTTGGCAGTGTAAAACTCGTTGGCAATTTGCCAAGTTGAATTTGCTAGTGTTGTATCGGCTGATTGAGAGAATAAAATTCCGGGATAACAAAGTATTGTTATAATTAGATACCTGATAGCCATTGCACCGATATTTTTAGTGAAAAAAGTCGCTTAAATAAATCTACATAAAACCTTCAACATTTAAAAAAGATCAATTTCTGAATCGAAAACCAGTGAATGATAAATATTTTAAAATTTTTTTCAGTTAGCCGGTAATAATTCTAATCGGGAAACCATAAAGGTCAGAATTGAAGATTAAAACACACGGTCATGGAAAATTTAATTACAACTGAAAAGAACTATAAAGTAACTACAACTAGATACTTAACAAGAGAAGAAATAATAGCGAACTCTGTATTTGTATTGGAGCAAGGTTGGGACAAAGCAATTAGTGAATGTGCAAGAGCAGGTGCAAGTATTGTACTTCCTAATTTAAATATGGGCTATTTGCTACTAGCACAAACTATTATAAGACAAGGCAAACCTTATATTGTAACTACAAAATCGCTTTGGGAGAATTTAGAAAATGCTTTAGGCAACTATCCGGAAATTTTGAGCAAATTGAGTATTATATTTTTTGATACAGAATCGCTTAATGGAATTTGTCCATCTGTTAATTGAAGGTTTGCAAATAACAATGTATGAATTAGAAATTTACTAGAAGAATAAAATGAGAATTGGCACAAAAAATCTTCAAATTGTTTGTTGCAAACCTTACAAAAAAGGTTTTTTAGATAAAAATGTTTAAATTAAAACTGGAACATTCGCAACATTCATTTTGATATGATAACAGTAGATACTGTAAGTAATAGTAAGGTAATTACTGAGATTAAAACTGGTGGGCAAAAATATTTGCAAAGTCTATATGATGCACACAGAAGAGAGTTTGTAAAATGGTCGCTCAAATATTTTAGACTCGACGAAGATGTGGCAGTAGAGATTTACCAACAGACTTTTATTGCTTTCTATTATAACATTAAAGAAGGCAAGCTCACAGAATTAAAGAGTAGCGTAAAGACTTATCTGTTTGCCATTGGCAAAAACCTGATGAAAGAACATTTTAAGTCTAAGCAAAAGTTTGTTGATACACCAGAAGAGAATTTTTCAGACACAGAGCTGGACGATTCTATTATGGCCAAGTATGAAAATGCTGGGTTAAAAGAAACCATAAAAGAATATCTCCAAAAAATTGGTGAACCGTGTAAAACAGTAATTGAACTGTACTATTTCAGACATTTTTCGCTGGATTCAATTGCAAATAGATTGAATTATAAAACAGAACAAATCGCAGCCAAACGAAAGTTTATTTGTTTGAAGCAATTAAAGTCGCTTATGACAGGAAATTTATAAACTAACATTAAAATAACCAGACATTATGGAAGATCCATCAAAAGAGAGGTTGATTCAGGATTACCTGAATGGAACCCTCACAGTAGAAACTAAAGCACTATTTGAGAAGGAGTTGGAAGAAGACGATGATTTTGCAGCAGAGGTGAAAGAGTTTGAAACTTTAGAAACAGGACTTCATAGCATTGGTGTAGATGCATTTAAGGAGGATATGTTGCAATGGGAAAAGGAATACCGGCAGAAACATCAACCAACAACCAAACTCATAAAATTTTGGCCGGGCTATTTGGCAGTTGCAGCTACTATTTTGCTTTTGTTGGTAGCAGGTTTATTCTTATACAATACCGAACCCGATAACAATGCGCTGTATGCTTCGCATTTTGTTCCTTACGAAGATATGATTATCAGTAGGGGAGATGCAAACCCAGAATCTTTACTTATAGCCGGTATGGAAGCTTACAACAACGAACAGTTTGAGACAGCATCAGAAAAGTTAAATGGCTATTTGGTTAAAAACTCAGACAAAAAAGGTGTAGCTCTATATCTGGGAATTGCGCAAATGCAAATTGGTAAATACACAGAAGCCACTGCTAGTTTTAATATAGCTCAACAAGATTTAAAATTTAAACAACAAGCTCAATGGTACGAAGCTCTACTTTACATTAAAAGCGAACAGATAGATAAAGCAAAATCATTATTACAAGACATCAGCAAAGATGTTCAACATTACAAGTCTGAAGAAGCCAAAGAAATTCTAGAAGATATAAACTAATTATTCCCTTACGATAAGGGAAATTGCCAAGATGATTTAAATTCAGAAAAATAAGAGTCGGATATTCTGGCTCTTTATTTTTTTGATGTTATCCATAAATTTTATCGATGATAAACCTCTTTTTCTGTAACTCAATTTCTTATAAATCGTCAAATTAATAAAAACTGCAATTGCGAATAAAATATTAATCCTCTATATTTACTGCAATCACGAATAATATGACATGAAAATAACGAAGTTAGGAGAATTTGAAGAATTGGTTTTACTCACGGTGATTGTTTTAAAAGAAGAAGCTTACGGAGTAGCCATTAAGAAAGAATTGGAAGATAGGCTAAACTCAACTTTAAGTGTGGGTTCGATACAGTCTGCTTTAAAAAGGATGGAAGAGAAGGGTTTACTTAAGTCAGAATTTGGTGAAGCCACCAATAGGAGAGGAGGAAAACGCAAAAGAATCTACGAAGCAACTCCATATGCCTTTAAAGTAATATCTGAACTGAAAGAGATTAGAGTAAGCCTTTGGGATGCGATTGCCTCATTTAAGCCTGGTTTTAATATGGGCTAATATTGATTTGAAATACCTATTGTCAAATTATAAAATTACTATGAAAGATTCATCTTCCATCGATCATCATCCACCTCGGTGGCCTATTAAAGTATTAAAATTGCTGTTGAAGAATGAGTATCTGGAAGAGATTGAGGGAGATTTGGAAGAAGTTTTTCAAGATAATGTAGAGTTGCATTCCCCTGCAAAAGCAAGGCGAAGATATATCTGGGATTCAGTAAAACTGATTCGCCCCTCATTAATAAAAAATCTTAGTGTCCATTCATATTCTAGTGTCGGTATGTTCAAAAACAATTTAAAAGTCTCATTCAGAATACTTAAAAGAAATAAAGCTTATACATTTATTAATGTATTGGGTATGTCTGTCGGTTTGGCAATTGCCATGCTCATTATGCTATATGCACAGTTTGAGTTGAGTTACGAAGATTATAATCCGCAATCGAGTAGAATGGTGCGGGTTACGCTGGACTATTTAAGTGGCGAAACGGTAATCCATCAAGATTGTGAGACTTATCCACCACTTGGCCCATTAATGAAAGCGGAGTTTAGCGAAGTAGAAGAATTTACAAGAGCTTACCACAACGATGAAAAAACCATCCAAATAGACGATCAATTTTTTAGAGAGTCTAATATCTATGGCGTTGATCCAGCATTTTTCACTTTGTTCAATTATCCATTTATAAAAGGAAATCAGAAAGGCGTATTTACCAAAGCTTACGAAACGGTTTTAACCCGATCTCAAGCTTATAAATACTTTGGGAAAATTGATGTTGTAGGAGAATCATTGAAAATGGCAGGAGTAGAAACACCTTTTAAAATTGTAGGTGTAATTGAAGATTGCCCACCAAATACGCATTTAAAATTTAATATGTTGATCTCTTACCCAACAATGAATGTGCAGTTTCGAGATGCAGAAGACAATTGGAATGGAAACAACACTTATACTTATCTATTACTGAATGATAAAGCGAATTTGGCAAACTTTGGCTTAAGCATGCAGGCTTTTACCAAACGTTTGATAGATGATGAAAAAGTGAGAGATGAAAATGTGGTTTCTCAACCGGTAAAAGACATTCATCTATATTCCAATAAATCTTTTGAACCAGAAAAAAATGGTGATGCTACTTCAGTGTATTTCTTGTTGGGTGTAGCACTTTTGGTAATTATTATCGCCATTGTTAACTACATTAACCTCTCAACTTCTCGCTCGCTAGATAGAGCCAAAGAAGTGGGGATTAGAAAAGTTTTGGGAACCTCAATGTTTCAGCTTCGCACTCAGTTTTTAACAGAGTCGATTTTAATCAACTTATTTGCAGGTGTTTTATCTCTCATTTTAATGTTGGCAACTTTTAGTGAGTTTAAGAATATGGCTGGTTTGCCTATGGACTTTCACTTTTTTGCTAACAGTACATTTTGGTTAGTCTTAGTTTCAATAATTATTTTAAACAGTCTACTGTCGGGAGTTTTCCCAGCGTTTATACTTTCTTCATTTAAGCCGGTATCTATTCTTAAAGGTAGGTTTTCGCATTCTGCCAAAGGAACATTTATGCGAAAATCCTTAGTGATTTTTCAATTTGCCATTACAATCTTTCTGTTAATTCAAACCCTCACTGCCGAAGAACAACTGAGATATATGCGCGAAAAAGATTTGGGTTTAAATATTGAAAGAACCATTGTTGTTGCCTCACCACACGATAGAGATTTGGTAAAGAAAAATCACCAAACCTATAAAAATGAGTTGGAGAAGTTTGCCCAATTTACTTCTGTAGCAACTTCAAGTTGTGTTCCGGGATTACCCGCACACGACATGGGAACTACAACCTCCGTTAGACTTGCAGGAGCAAAAGAAAATAGCTTCAATTATTACATTTTGCATATGGATGCTGGCTTTATTCCTACTATGGAAATTGAAGTATTAGCTGGAAGAAATTTTATTGAAAATGCAGAAAGAGATGACGAAGTAATTCTAAATGAAGAAACTGTGAGATTGTGGGAAATTGCAAATCCCGAAGAAGTAATAGACAAGCAAATAAAATTTTGGGGAAAAGAACTCACCATTGTAGGTGTAATTAAAAACTTCCATCAAGCAAGTGCAAAATCAGCCTATCTGCCTATGATATTTTTGCCAGAAAACTCAGGGCTTGCTTATACCAGTATAAAAACTACTGCCGGAGATGTAAAAGCAAATCTGGCTTTGATAGAAGAAGTTTATAACAAAAATTACCCTAACAGCCCATTTGAGTACTTTTTCTTAGATCAAGAATACGATAAGCAGTTTCGAGCAGACGAGCAATTTCAGCAAGTATTTGGTACGCTTACAGGCTTCGCTATTTTAATCGCCTGTTTGGGTTTATTCGGTTTGGTCTCTTTTACCATTGCCAAGAGAGCCAAAGAAATTGGCGTGCGAAAAGTATTAGGCGCCGAAGTTTGGCAAATCATCCTTTTACTTTCTAAAGACTTTGTTTCTTTGGTATTGTTTTCTATGATTATCGCCATTCCGCTCACTTTCTTTATCATCAACAATTGGTTAGAAAGATATGCTTTCAGAATAGATTTAAATGTGTGGTTGTTTGCAATTCCTGCACTGGCAGTTTTATTTGTAGCAGCGATTACCGTTGTGATAGAAACGTGGAAAATTTCCCGAGCCAATCCGATTAAATCGCTTAGGAGTGAGTGATTATTTTTGAAAAATTAAATATTTAAAAAAGGCACTATTTCTTCTTGATTTAGCGCCTTTTTTCATCAATCAATACAACATCGAATACAACTTTTCTTAGCCATTTTGACATCAGCAAATCTCAATTTTTAAAACTGGTATTTGCTAATTTGCTATAAATCTTCTTTATTTAAAAAACCTCACGCCAATAAGCCCGTTTTACGATCTTCCTCAGAACTTGTAAAAGTTCTCACTAACGCTAAATGATCAATTATTTTTAGACTCTTATGTTACATAAAAGATTACCCCACATATTCTTTGGGTTGGCAATATTTTTTGCTTGCTCAAGATGCACTACCACGCCCAATCTTTCTGAGCCAATTTCTACTGAAACAACCATAGACATTTTACTGAAAGAGGGTACCAACATGGCTTCGGTTTTATCTCCCGATAAAAAAACACTGGCCATAGATTTACAAGGTACAATTTGGTTAGTTCCGGCAGAAGGTGGCAGTGCAAAAGCCATTACCGATGCAATGGGCGATTGCCATGAGCCAGCTTGGTCGCCAGATGGGACTAAACTTGCTTTTCAATCCTACAAAAGTGGCAATTATCAGATTTGGTCAGTAAAAAGTGATGGAACAGGCTTGACTCAAATTACAGAAGGTGAGTTTGATTGTAGAGAACCACACTGGTCGGCTGATGGGGCAAGTATTATTTTTTCATCTGATAGAAAGGGCAATTATGATATTTGGAAAATAGACCTTGCTAATAACAAATTAACAGCTTTAACAACTGATCTGGCAAACGAGTACAATCCAGCATTCTCAGAAGATGGCAAATCGATTACTTATGTTTCTGAGAGCAAAGATGGCAAAGGTATTTATGTAATGAATGCAGATGGTAGCGACAACCATTTAGAAGTAGCTTCTAAGCTTACTTTAGCATCTCCTTCTTGGAGTCCAGATGGGAAAAGTATTGTTTTTAGTTCATTCACCAATAAAAACAGTGAGTTAATACTTCATACAGTTGGAGATGCAAGCGCAGATAAAGTTGTAGCGACCAACGAAGATATTTTTCCTTTTAGAGCAAGTTGGGTAGATAATCAAGAGATATTTTATACTTCTGATGGTGACATCAAGAAAAGATTTATAGGTGAAGATGGTGTAGTAACTATTCCATTCGATGCAACTGTACAATTAAGCCGTCCTAATTATAAGAGAAAGCAATACAATTTTAATGATTCAACTTCGCAACCGGCACTTGGCATTATGGGCCCGGCTATCTCACCAGATGGAAAAACAGTTGCCTTTGCCGCTTTGGGTAATATCTATCTAAAAAAAGAAGGAACTGAGTCTGCTGAAAAATTAACTGATGATAAGTTTGTAGATATTGACCCAACATGGTCACCAGATGGTAGTAAGCTTGCTTATTTGTCTGATAAGTCAGGTAATATGGATTTGTGGGTGAAAGATTTTACAACTGGCGAAACTAAAGTGTTGGTTGATCTAGATAAAGACTTGGGTTTTCCAGTTTGGTCGCCAGATGGTAAAAGCATTGCCTTTTATGCAAGAGATGATAAAAACGTTTGGGGTTACGGAGAATTACAAATTGTAGATGTAGCAAGTGCTTCGGTTAAGTCTTTAGAAAATACATGGTTTGTACCAAGTAAACCAAGTTGGTCGGCAGATAGTAAGATTTTGGCTATCATGGTCTTAGATAAATATTCTAGTAGATACAGAGAAGGTTTGAGTAAAATTTTGCGCATCACGACAGATGGTGAAGTTCTAGGTTATGTTTCTCCGGAAGAAGGGAGAACCCCAGCAATTAGAAATATAAATGGTCCTTCTTGGTCGCCAGATGGAAAGTATATGGCCTATGTGCAAGATGGTTTACTATGGCAATTACCAGTAGATGCGGAAGGTAACCCAACTGGCAAACCAGAAAAACTAACAGAAGAATTATCATCAGCCCCAACTTGGACGGCAGATAGCAAGAAAATTTTATATCTGGCAACAGACCATTTGAAATTACTCGATGTATCTGCCAAGAGTGCAGTAGACATTCCTTTAAATCTCGATTGGAAAAGACCAGTGCCAAAAGATGCTTATGTGGTGCATGCGGGAAAACTTTTTAATGGGAAAGATTCTACTTATTTGGAAAATGTAGACATCATTGTAAAAGGAAATCGAATCAGTGAGATTGTTGCGCATAAAGAAGATTATGATATTCCAGTAATCGATGCCAGCGATAAAACCATCATTCCGGGACTCTTCGAAATGCATACACATCAACATGCTACAGTGGGAGAGAAACTGGGTAGAATCTGGTTGTCTTACGGTATTACAAATATCCGTGAGCCAGGAGCCGATCCATATGATGCATTGGAGAGAAAAGAGGCTTGGGCAAGTGGACAGCGTCCTGGACCAAGAGAGTTTTTTACTGGTGGTCTTACAGATGGAAGTAGAATTTATTACGGTTTGGCGAACAGCATCATTTACAGCTCGCATTTAGATTTGGAAATGGAACGCGTTCGCAAATTGGGTTACGATATGGTAAAAACTTATGTTCGTATGCCTGATTCGCTTCAAAAAATTATTACGGAAGGTGCGCATAAAATCGGTATTCCGGTTTCTTCGCATGAAATATTTCCTTCAATGAAATACAATGTGGATGCGGTAGAGCACATCCGAGGAACTAGCCGAAGAGGCTATTCTATGAAGCAATCTAACCTGAAAGCTTCTTATGGAGATGTAGTTCAGTTATTAACTGGTTCACAAATGAATATTACGCCAACCATCGGTTTACAAGGTGGTTTCTACATTTTGGCAGATAAGCATCCAGAGATTTATGCCAACAGGCAGCTCAACGCTTTGTATGAAGAGCAATATGTTTCATCTTTAAAAGCATCTATGAGTCGTATATTAAAGATTTTTCCTTCTTATCTAGATAATTTCGAACAGGTGCAAAAAGGAGTTTTCGACATTGTGCAAGCAGGTGGTAGAGTTACAGCAGGAACAGATTCACCATTTATTCCTTATGGCACTAGTTTACACGTAGAAATGCAATTGTTTGTAGATGCAGGTTTAACTCCGTACCAAGCTTTGCAATCGGCTACTATTAAAGCTGCAGAAGCGGTTGGCGTTGCTGAAGATTTGGGAACAGTAGAAGCAGGTAAATTGGCAGATTTTGTAATTGTAGATGGCGATCCATTGAATAATATATTCGATGCATGGAATGTGGTTAGCACATTTAAAGCAGGTGTAAAATACGATATTGACGAATTACTTTCACGTCCAGAATTATGAGTAGAAAGCTAGACAGACGTAACTGGTTGAAGCAAAGTTTAACAGCTTCAGCCAGTTTGCTGGCTGGTAACACGCTGGCAGCTGATGTTAAAAATTTTAATATCAGTAAAAAGAAAAAACCTGTAGCTGTTGTAGCAGGTGCAGGTGTTATGGGTAGTTGGACAGCTTATTTTCTGTTAAAAGCTGGTTACGATGTAACATTGTGCGACCCGTGGGGGGCGGGAAATCCTCATGCTAGTTCTGGAGGTGAAACTCGCTTAATCAGATATTTATATGGCAAGAATGAAATCTATTTCAATCTAGCTAAGCGATCTATGGAACTGTGGAAGCAAGAGCAAAAGGCAATTGGTAAAAAGTTGTTCTACCAGAATGGCATGCTAATTTTCTCAGAAATGCCAGTTTACGACTATGCAGAAGAATCTAAAGCATTGTACGAAGCAAATGGGTTTAAACTAGATAAAATTCCGGCAGAGGAATTAAAAAAGCAATATCCATTTATCGATACAGATGATTTGAATCATGCGATTTATGATAAAGAAGCCGGATTTTTATTAGCAGCAGAAAGTTGTAAGCAAGTAGCGAGTTCGATTGAGCAAAATGGTGGAGCTTTTAAGTATGCTTCTGTAAAGCCCGGAAAAATTGAAGGTGGTAAAATGAAAGAAGTGATTTTGCCAGATGGAACAAAGTTAAATGCAGATGTATTTGTTTTTGCTAATGGACCATGGTTAGCAAAACTATTTCCTGAAGTATTGGATGGAAAATTGATGGTAACAAGGCAACCACTTTTCTTCTTTAGTCCGCCAAAAGAATTTGCAGCAAATCTGAAGCAGCCTTTCCCTGTTTGGATGAACAGAGACAAGGCGAATCAGGAAAGAAGTTATGGTGTTTACGATCCTGTGTTAGATGGGTTTAAATTTGCTTATACACAGCTAGAAATTCGTGAGTTTGATCCTGAATATGACCCTAGAATTGCACAGCAATCTGAGATCGAACATGCCAGGTATTTAATGGAGAAACGATTTACTTTTATGAGAAATGCCCCTTTGCTGTTTAGCAAAGTATGCCAGCATACAGATACAGCAGATAAAAATTTCATACTCGATCAACATCCCGAATGTGGGAATGTTTGGCTAATGGGTGGTGGTTCTGGTCATGCTTTTAAACATGGACCTGCTCTTGGAGAATTGGCAACGCAGCAAATTACAACTTCTGCTAATCCAATTGACGATTTTAGCATTAAAAGACTTGCAACACTTAACTCATTTACTAAAAATCATAAGTAGGCAAAAATACTTGTCACACTAACCAAAATATATGATTTCTTTTCCATTATTTGTAAATTTTGATCTTTTTTTTGAAAAAAACACATTGATTTTTGCACTATATTAAAAAAAAGCTAATTTTAGCAAAGTAGATAAACATCACACGAATACACGAGCTATTTTTATTTATTTACATACTCATTCCACTAACAACTGTTACAACACAACTACTAATACCAACAAAAACTATCAGTTGTCCTTAACCTGAGAAATCAACATTCTAACAACGGTTTTAATAGTATCAGTTTGGATTTGCAAGTGATTTAAGCTTGTACATCTTATTTAATATTTAGGTTTTATTTTCCTCTGTTTTCACCTCATGATTTTTATGAGGGTGAGACAGCTATGCAGAATTGTTTTCTTTTTCAATTATTTAAATAAATCGCACAAGTATGAATCACAAACATCTACTATTGTGGTCATTGATGCTTTTTATCTGTGCACCAATTTTCGCACAGGATCGCACTTTGACTGGTACAGTGACATCTGGAGGAGGAGACCCATTACCCGGGGTTAACGTAGTAGTAAAAGGAACTACAACTGGAGCCATCACAGACATCGATGGTAATTTTTCAATTAAAGTCTCACCTGAAGGTAAAATCCTTGTATTTTCATACATTGGTTTTCAAGCCAAGGAGGTGGAAATCGGATCCCAAAACAATTTTGACATTGCACTTGAAGAAGATGCACAACAACTTTCAGAAGTTGTAATTACCGCATTGGGTTTCGAACAGTCGGCAGACAATTTGGGATCTACCAGTTCTAAAATTGATGGTGGTCCGATTGTAACATCTGGTGAAACTGGTATGATTAACGGTATGCAGGGTAAAGCTGCCGGTGTAAGAATTACTAGAAACACAGGTGATCCAGGAGCTGGTTCTTATATCCAGATTCGTGGACAAAGTACAATTACTGGTGACTCTCAGCCATTGGTTATTGTTGATGGTATTCCTATTAGTAACTCAACTATTGGAAGTAACACTGGTGGTGTGAGTCAGCAGTCTCGTTTAAATGACATCAACCCTGACGATATCGAATCAATCCAAGTACTAAAAGGTGCTTCAGCTGCTGCACTTTGGGGTTCAAGAGCTGCTAACGGTGTAATCTTAATTAAAACAAAATCTGGTAGCGAAGGAAGAACAAATATCACTTTCCGTTCTACAGTATCTGTTGATAAAATCTCAGTAAGACAGCCTCTGCAAAATAAATTCGGCCAAGGTAGTGGTGGTGTTTATAGCCCAACGGCTTCTGCTTCTTTCGGAGATAAAATCTCAGATCGTTCTGGTGCTGCTGATGTTTTCGATACTTCAGGTCAGTATTTTGTTGCTGATGACGGAACAGTTTATTATCCAATTGTAGAGAAAAACTCTACTGAGACATTTGATGAGTCTAACTTCGATGATATTTTCGGAACAGGTTATTTTGTAGATAATAACTTAAGCTTTAGCGGTGGTAATGATAAATCTCAATTCTTTGCAAGTCTTTCAAATTTACAGCAACAAGGAATTATTAAGTCAAGTAGTGATTATGACCGTAGCACTGTAAGATTTAACGTGAATCACGAATTCAGTAAAATCTTTAGTATGAGTGCTAAATCTACTTATATCAATATCAAATCTAATCGTACGCAGCAAAACTCAAACGTAAATGGTATTTACCTAGGTTTATTAAGAACTGCTCCAGATTTTGATAACTCAGACTACAAAGGAACTTATTATGCTAGCGAAGATGCAGCTCCAGAATATAATCGTCAGCGTTCTTATAGAAGATATTTGGGAAATAATGCAAACCCAATTTATAACAACCCTATATGGACGATTAATGAGCTTACAAACGATTCTAAACTAGATCGTTTCATCAACAGTACTGAGATGAAATTACGCCCTACAGATTGGCTTGATTTTACTGCACGTGCTGGTGTTGATTTTTACGAAGATGTAAGAACAACTTATTTCCCAGTAGGTTCTGCTGGTGGTGCTGCTGCAGGTTCATATACCGAGGAGCTTTACCGTGAGCGTGAATTTAATGTTGATTTTATTGCAAGAGTTTCTAAAGATATTACTCCTGATCTTTCATTTACATTTGTAACAGGTTTCAATATTAACGATAGAAAATATTTAAGACTAGGTGCAGAGATGCAAAACTTCATCTTACCTGATGGACCAAGAGATTTCTCTAATGCATTACCAGAAAATATTACTGCGATAGATTACGAGCGTACAATTCGTACTTCTCGTTGGTACAACACAGCAGAGTTTGGTTTTAAAGATCAATTATATGTAAACCTTTCTGCTGTAGCTGAAGCTGCTTCTACTTTTGGTGATGAGTCTGATAAAACTTTCTACTATCCTGCAACAGATGTAGCTTGGAAATTCACTGAGCTTCCATCATTGAGCAATAGTTCAGTACTTTCATTTGGTAAATTAAGAGCTTCTTGGGGTAGAGTGGGTCAGCAGCCAGATGTTTACAAAACAATCACAACATTCCAGAATGCAACTTATTCAGGTGGCTGGGGAGATCAGTTAGATGCTAGTTACTACGGTGGTGGTTTTGTTCAGTCTGATTTGCAAGGTAACCCAACTTTGGAACCAGAGATTAAAACAGAATGGGAACTTGGTACAGATTTGAGATTCTTCAACGATAAATTGTCTTTGGGAATGACTTATTACCAAAACAACATCGACGGTCTTTTATTCGATGTGTTAGTAGCTCCTTCAACAGGTTTCAATACTCGTTATGGAAACGCTGCTAAGATGGAAAACAAAGGTTTCGAATTTGAAGGTACTTATAATGTTTATCAAAAGAATGATTTCTCTGCTTCTGTAAACTTCAACTTTAACTCAAACAAAAATAAAGTAACTGACTTATCTGGTACAGAATCTTTATTACTTGCAGGTTTTACAAATGCAGGTACAAGAGCAGTTGTGGGTCAGCCTCTAGGTGTACTTTGGGGTGGTTTGTGGGATAGAGACGAAAGTGGAGAATTAATCTTAGATGATAACGGTTTCCCAACAGTTGCAGCCGAAGCTGGTTTAATGGGTAATCCTAACCCAGATTGGAGAGGTGGTGCAGGATTCAATGTAAACTACAAAGGTTTAGCATTAAATGTACTTTTCGAAACTTTCCAAGGTGCTGATATTAGTGAAGCTACAAGAGGTGTACTTTATACTTTTGGTCGCCACGAAGACAACGGAAACGAAGTAACTCCTACAGCTGAAACTAAAAATTACAATGGAGATGTAATTCCTGCTGGTGAGCTAGTAAGAGGTAACTTAGTTGACTGGGGTGCTGGCGAAGTTCTATTAGATGAGTCTTGGTATACTACTTTAGGTAGTGGTTTTGGTTCAGTACGTGAGCAATTTACAGGTGATGGTTCTTGGACAAGACTTAGAGAGGTTTCTTTAAGCTACACACTTAGCTCTCCTGGATTTAGAGAAAAAACCAAGCTTTCTTCTATCCAATTTACGCTTACTGGTAGAAACTTGATTCTTTGGACTAATGTAAGAGGACTTGACCCTGAAACTAGTTTAACTGGTGGTTACGGTCAAGGTCTAGAGTACTTTACCAACCCAGGTACTAAATCTTACTTGTTCTCTGTAACATTCAACTACTAATTGATAATCTGTTTCATTTTTAACAGAAAAATTCAAATACAATATCCATATGAAAAAATTCAGTTTTTATAAATATATAGCAGTATTTCTGGCAATATTCGGGACTTCTTGCGAATCTATTGTAGATGATTTGAATGTCGATCCCAATAACCCAACAGATGCTTCTGCAAGTTTGATTTTAACCGGTGCTCAAGTAGCGAACATGACTATTCAAGAAGGTCATGCGAATAGAGTTGCCAACATGTGGTCTGGTTACTATAATGGAGCTGACCGCCAGTATGCAGATTATGCATTATACAATGTGAACGCTGGTAACTTTAACTCAGATTGGTCTAATTTATACCAAGGTGTTGTAAGCCAAACATCTTTGATCATTGAAAAGTCTACTGAGTCAAACGATCGCCACATGATCGGTATCGCTAAGATTATTAAAGCCAATGCAATTGGTGAGGCAACAGAACTTTGGGGAGATGTTCCTTTTACGCAAACTATTCAATTTGATATAGCGAATCCAGAGTTCGATGGTCAGGTTTCTACTTTATACCCTGCATTACTTAGCTTACTAGACGAGGCAATTGCAGACTTAGAGTCTGGTGAAGGTGCTTCTCCGGGTGATGCCGATATTCATTTTAGTGGTGCGAAAGCAAACTGGATTGCAGTAGCTCATACACTTAAAGCTCGCTATTACATGGATTTAAAAGACTATTCTTCTGCCTATTCAGAAGCATTAGAAGGTATTAGTAGTCCAGATGGTGATATGATCTCTCCACATGGTGTTACAAACGATGGTGACATGAACATGACTTACGATTTCTTAGTAGTAGGTCGTGCTGGTGATATGGACGCTGGTGTTGGCGACGATGCTGACGGAGAGCAAGTTTATGCTGCCGATTTACTTGATCCAACTGAACCTGAGTACAGAGGAAATGATAAAACAGACGAAACGGCTCGTTTCATGTATTTATATTTAGATAATGGTGCAGATAGCTACACTGGTCGTTTAGAGCCAAACTATCTTGCTGTTTCCAATGGTGACCCTTACAATGGAGTTGTTGGTATAGATGCAGATTTTAGAACAGTAACTTATGCTGAGAATGTATTAACGCTAGCAGAAGCTGGTTTCCGTAGCCAAGGATTCGATGTAGGCTTAACTTACTTAAATGAGTTTAGAGCTTATATGAATGATGGTGGATATATTGACCCAACGTATTTAGTAGACTATACTCCGGTTTATGAAGCTTACGAAGCTGCTGATTTTGCTTCTGGTGGAATTGCTAATACAGATGGTTTATCTGCTGACGATGCATTACTAATGGAAATCTTGGAAGAGCGTTATGTTACTTTTGTAGGAACTTACTTAGGCTTCAACGATCTTCGTAGAACGCAAGATGATGCTGTTTCAATTCCTGTTGATATGACGCTGAATAGAGGTACAGAATTCCCTCAAAGATTAATTTATGGTCAGGATGAGCTTAACTCAAACTTAAATGCTCCGAGTCCAGTACCAGGTGTTTTTGACAGAACGGAAATTTATCAATAAGAATATAATTACATCCCGGATATAAATTCCGGGGTGTAACTTTTACTAATGTTGAAAATTAATAGTAAACGAGCTGCTTTTGTAGCTTTACAGGGCATCTTTTTGCTTAAAAAATCAAGTATTTATTTTGGGCTTTTGTTTGATTGAATGATGCTCAAACATAACATCAAATAGCACATTTCCCCGTTGTGTTCGATGTTTTTAATAATTGATATTCTCCCTTTTTTCTAAACTCTCCAATAGACATTTTGTAATGCCTTTTAAAAATATTTGAAAGGTGGCTAGAGTCTGTAAAACCTACCTCAAAAGCAATTTCTTTTATAGTATGATCAGAATATAAAAGTCTGGTTTCCACTACTTTAAATCTAGATTCGAGTATGTATTTCTGCAAAGTAGCTCCGTAATTTTGTTTGAAGTACTCGCTAAAGTAAGTAGGAGAGATATTAAACCTTTCAGCTAATACAGGAATTTTCAATTTCTCATTATCGAAGAGATGCTTTTGTATATATTTTAACAAAGCACCAAACTTAGAATCGTTGGGCTTTGCAATATTGTAAACCTCCTGTTCTATATGTCTAGTCAGTAGGTTTAAAATGCCAACAACCATACTTTGTATAATCGCAGTTGAGTACTGGTCTCTTTTCAGGTTTTCGGCAATAATCAAATCTATAAGTTGTACAATCTTGCTATTGTCTTCTTGATTTTTGATGATATTACCAGTGGCTTTATTATAGTTTCTAAGTATATAGGCAATCTTCTCAAACCAATTTTGTGTGTTGATTTCATAAGCATTGTTTTGCTCAAATAATTTCTCTGAGAACTTAAGAAACACAAAAGTTGTAGGTTCCTCTACTTTAAATGAGTGGCAGTCTAATGGCGGAAGAAGAAATATGTTATTCTTTTCGTAATCGAATATGTTATAATTAATGCACTGTTTCCCTTTGCCTTCTTTTATATATACAAGTTCAAAAAAAGAATGCTTATGTGGCTTTTTCTCCCATTTATTTACAGTTTCAATAGAAACCTCAAATGCCATATTAGAATACTCAGTATGCATATTTATTGGATATTTTATTCAATAGTTGGTTAAATATACAATTATCAAGTAATATATAGACTATATAACAGATAATTATACAATTTAATCCAATTTATATACATAAATAACATATTAAAACCCGATTAGTTTTGCATCATATTCAACAAATAAATAAAAGATGAAAGCGATTACATTAAAAGCATTTGGAGATATCGATCAGTTTGAGTTAATAGAAACGGCTGTTCCTGAATTAGCTTCGGGTGAAGTACTAGTTAAAGTAAAAGCCATTGGATTAAATCCTGTAGACTATAAAACTAGACAAGGAAAAGCAATGGCTAAAAAGCTTAAGCAACCTTATATACTCGGATGGGATATTTCAGGAGTAGTAGAAAAAGCACCAACAGAAAGTAAATTTAAAGTAGGAGATGAGGTGTTTGGTATGGTTAACTTTCCGGGATGTGGAAATGCTTATGCAGAATATGTAGCAGCCCCTGAATCTCATTTGGCTCTTAAACCTCAAAACATCAGCTTCGAAGAGGCTGCAGCGGCTCCACTTGCTGCACTTACAGTATATCAAACTATTGTGAAGTATGCTAAAATAAAAGAAGGAGACCGAGTTTTAATTCACGCTGGTGCAGGTGGAGTTGGTCATATAGCGATACAAATTGCCAAGAGCTTTGGGGCTTATGTGTTAGCAACAGCATCAGCCAAAAATAAAGCATTTTTAGAGCAATTAGGTACAGATGAATTTATAGATTATACTGCTGTAAATTTTGAAACAGAAGTGAAAGATATAGATGTGGTATTAGACGGTGTTGGAGGAGATGTAGCTGAAAAATCTTTGAAAGTGCTTAAAAAAGGAGGATTTCTTCATTCTATACCATCACCTGCTAAAGATTTATCAGCCATTAGAAACGATGTAGAATCACCTTGGATTTTGGTTGAGTCTAATGAAGAAGATATGGAAGAAGTGGCAAAATATTTAGCAGAAGGAACTGTAAAAGTTCATATTCAACAAGTTTACAATTTGGAGCAAATGGGAGAAGCGCATAAACAATTAGAATCTAGAAGAACTAGAGGAAAATTGGTAGTAGCCATTGACTAAAGTTTATTGTTAAAATAGAAATTGATAGAGAAACACATTCCGAATTGGTTTGTGTTTTTTTATTTTTAAGTATCAAATCATAAAGGGCTGCATCAGATTTTTTTATTAATCAATTTATCATGGAAAATCAATCTAAAATTTTAGCTACACGCTTTGTGTTGGCAGTCCAAAACCTTGAAAAATCTGCCGCTTATTATCAGGAAAAACTCGGTTTTCAATCTCTTTGGAATGGAGAAGGTTGGCATTTTCTCAAAAGGGAAAGCTTTGTTGTCATGTTAGGCGAATGTGCAGATGAAATACCTGCTTTTGAAACGAATGATCATTCCTATTTTGCTTATGTAGAAGTGAGCGGGATAGATGAGTTGTACATAGAGTTATCTTCAAATGGAGTAGAAATATTGTCTAAACCAGAAGACAAACCTTGGAAC
Organism: Thalassovita sp.; assembly: GCA_002729595.1. GTDB lineage: Bacteria > Bacteroidota > Bacteroidia > Cytophagales > Flammeovirgaceae > Chondrinema. Next base: position 18,308 of record PBYL01000458.1, read on the forward strand.
CAAAGAGAGTTTGCCATTAGAACAATTGATGGTCATAGAATGATGTTTGGCCAAGCCTTGTAAGCACAAATTTGCTAAAAATTTCTTGTTACCTAAATTTTAATAATCAATTAGTTGATTTTGTCAACTAATTAGATTTATTTTATATAAATACAAATACAGTAACAATGACGGTAATTCAACAGATTAGAGCATTTAACAGATTCTATACAAACTTTCTAGGTCTAGTAAATAACAAAATTTTAAACAGTCCGCTCTCACTTTCTGAGTCAAGGGTATTGTATGAACTTGGGCAAAAAGAATTGATTCCAACGGCTGAGCTTTTAACTGCCATACAAATTGACAAAGGCTATTTAAGTAGAATCTTGAAAAAGTTTGAGAAAGAAGCATTGATCATAAAATCAGTTTCATCTGAAGATAAAAGAGTACAGAATCTGAGTCTCACAGCAAAAGGCAAAAATCTTTTTGAGGAGATGACTATCAAATCTGAAGAGCAAATCGAACATTATACCAATCACTTAACTACAGATGCCAAAGAAGAACTGGCGGGTATGTTTAAAAAGAGTGAACAGTATTTAAATAAACAGTCAGCAGAAACAGCCTTATCTTTAAGCGATATCAATATTAGAACTACATTGGAGTCGGGAGATATGGGTTTTGTGATTCAAGCACATGGAGAGATGTATAAATCTTCGATGGATTTCGGGCTAGATTTTGAATATTATGTAGCTAAAAGTATGGCTGAGTTTTACGAAAATTACAATCCAAAAACAAGTAGGGTTTGGGTTTGTGAGCATCAAAAAAAGAAGATAGGTTTTTTATGTTTGTTTGATAGAGAAGAAAACACGGCACAACTTCGCTATTTTTTTATTTTTCCAGAGTATAGAGGTATTGGTTTAGGTAAAAAGCTGATGCAATTGTATATGGATTTTATGAAAGAAAAAGGCTTTAAAAAGGCATTTTTATTAACAACCGAAGGTTTGCCCACTGCGGCAAGCTTATATACAAGAAATGGCTTCGAGTTAGTAGAAGAAAAAAAAACAACGACTTTTGGCAGAGAGATAATAGAAAGAAAGTACGAATTGTATGTGTGAATTTTATCTTTGGCTAAGATAAACGAAGTATAATTTTTTAAGAAATATGAATCTGATCGACATTGCCAGAGCAAGAATGTTTACCCAGCAGATTACGCAAACACAGTTTAAAACTGTTACTGAATTAGTAGATTGGATGGGTGCTATGCAAGCGCAAGATGCCGCTATGGTAAATTGGGCAATGGCACAAAGAGTATCAGATTCAACAGAATTAGATGTTAGAAAAGCTTTAGACGCTGGTGAGATAATTCGAACACATTTAATGCGACCAACTTGGCATGTAGTTACAGCATCAGATATTTATTGGATGCTAGAATTAACAGGACCTCAAATTTTAACTGCTAATAAAGGTAGGCATAAACAGCTCGAACTAGATGAAAAAACTATTGCGAAGAGTAATGATATATTGGTGAAAAATCTAGAAGGAGGCAAACATTTAACCCGAGAAGAGATAATCGTAGAATTACAAAATGCTGGAATAAACACCAGTGAAAACAGAGCATCTCATTTGTTTATGTGCGCTGAGCTAGAAGGCATAATTTGCAGCGGAAAAATGAATGGTAAAAAGCAAACTTATGCTTTATTGCCCGAACGTGTTCCTCAAAAAAATCTACTTATACAAGAAGAAGCCTTGGCGACTCTAGCCAAGAAATATTTTGCCAGTCATGGTCCGGCAACACTCAAAGATTTTATTTGGTGGTCTGGATTAAAAGTAAGAGATGCTAAGAAAGCTTTAGAACTAATAAGTAC
>PBYL01000459.1 GCA_002729595.1 Thalassovita sp.
AGAAAGAGCAAAACCAAGAGACGATAAACGAGAATTGGTAAATGGTTTTTTGGGTGATGATGGTGATTTAATTGATTTTGAAATCGTAATCGGAACGGATACTGGGCAAATTGCCATTGCTCCGGGTTATTTACAAGAAGACTGGAAAGAAAAAGGCAGACATTACTACCATTACAAAATGGACAAACCTATGTTCAATTTCTTCTCGGTTCTTTCTGCAGATTATGAGGTAATGAGAGATACTTGGAAACCCGAAATCGATTCTTTAGGTGGGCCAGTAAACCTGGAAATCTATTATCACAAAGGGCATACATATAACCTCGACAGAATGATGCATGCCATGAAAACCTCATTCGATTACTTCTCTAAAAACTTTAGTCCTTATCAGCATAAGCAAATGCGTATTCTGGAATTCCCTCGCTATGCATCGTTTGCACAGTCGTTTGCGAATACAGTTCCTTTCTCAGAAGCGATTGGTTTTATGTTAGATATTGATGATGAAGACGATGTAGACATTGCCTATTATGTAACAGCGCACGAGTTAGCTCACCAATGGTGGGGGCACCAAATAATGCCGGCTAATGTACAAGGAAGTGCCGTGCTCAGCGAATCACTTTCGCAGTATTCTGCGCTTATGGTAATGAAGCAAACATATTCAGAAGAAAAGATTGAGCAGTTTTTAAAAGAGGAACTAGAGCGCTATTTAAAAGGCAGAACTCGTGAAACGAAAAGAGAAATGCCTTTGGCAACAGTAGAAGAGCAATCTTACATCCATTATGGAAAAGGTGCAGTTAACTTTTATGCTCTGCAAGATTACATTGGTGAAGACAGCCTCAACATAGCTTTAAGTAGGTTTATGAAAGACTGGAACATGTTCGACGGACAACCGAAGCAAGGTAGATTCCCAACCACAGCAGATTTGTATAAGTACATCAGAGAGGTTACTCCAGACAGCATGCAATATGTTGTAACAGATTTGCTTGAAGACATCATCCTATTCGAAAATAAAGCTGAAAAAGCCGAGTATGTTGCTACTTCAGACAATAGTTACCAAGTGCAGTTGACTGTTTCTGCTAAGAAACTAGAAGCAGATAGCATTGGCGTTGAGAGTCCGGTTGAGCTAAATGATTGGATAGAAATAGGTGTTTATGGCCAAACTGATGCAGGTAAAGACACATTGCTCTACCTTCAAAAACACTTGATGGACACTGAGCAACAGACTTTTACAATTGAGGTGGATGAAAAACCTGTAAAAGCCGGTATTGATCCAATACACAAATTAATAGATAGAAACCCGAAGGATAATACCAAAACGGTTACCGAGAAAGAGAGTATTTAAGTTTAAAAAAGCAGTAATTAAAAAAGCCTATAATTGAGTAATTATAGGCTTTTTAATTTTATATTTATTGTGAAACAAGCTTTTGATTTTAATACGTTATCATCATAATGTTCTTTGAACTAATTTTTTTGTAGCTGTGATTTTTTAAACTCTTAAATGAAAAATAACTCTACCCTTTATATAAGTATACTTAGCATTATTTTCATTTTAATTCTATCAATTTTAGGATTAATAAATTTGGCTATTAACACCAAAAATGGCGATGCGAGTGTAATTAACCTCTCTGGCAGACAGCGAATGTTAAGTCAGAATATTACCAAAGCTATATTACTTGCTGAGGTAGACAAAGGGAACAAGAAAAACCTTGAAAACCTCAAAAAATCACTAGAGACTTTTGCTTTTGCTCACCACAACCTCCAGTTTGGTAACGATAGTTTACAAATACCGCCAAGCGAAAAACCTTACATCAACAACCTCTTTCATTTAATAGACCCGCACTTTCAGTCGCTAGAAAAAGCTGGCTACGATGTTTTACAAGATCCTTACAACGATTCTACATTGGTTCATGCTCGACAAGAAGCCATGGCGCATGAAAGCATTTTTTTGCGGACGATGGATACAATCGTAAATTCTTTTGAAAAGGAAGCAAAAGAAAAGATTTTAAAAATTGAAAAGTTAGAGTTTGCCCTAGCTTTCGCAGCATTGTTTGTGGTACTCGGCATTTGGTTTTTTATACTGAAACCTTTGCAAGAAAAATCGTTTGCGGCGCACAAAGAACTCTCAGACTTAAATTCATCTCTCAACGAAAGCTTAATACAACTAGAAGAGATGACACAAAATTTATCTGAAGAAGTTGAAGAGCGAAATGCGACAGAAGATAAGCTGATTAAGAATCAGGAAAAGCTTGCCGAAGCCAATGAAAAGTTAAACACCAGTTTGCTCGATCTTAAAAAGATGACTGGTGACCTCGAAGAAGAAATTGAAGAAAGAAAAACCACAGAGCATAAACTCAAGCAAAACCAAGAAGAGCTTGAAAAACTCGCATTAATTGCCAACAAAACAGACAATGCAGTAGTAATTTGTAGTGCCGAAGGGAATATTGAATGGGTAAATGCTAGCTTCGAAAGATATACAGAATACACGATTAATGATTTATACAATGAGAATTTAGGCGATATTCTGCATGGCGAAGAAACCGACAAAGAAACCATCAACTTTATACAAGAGAATATAAAGAAAGGCAAAGGTTTTAAAACGGATATTCTTAAATATTCTAAAAGTGGAAGAAAATTTTGGGTGCGCGTAGAATTACAACCTATTAGAAATATAGAGGGAAAAGTGCAAAAGTTTATTGCTATTGAAAGCGATATTACCAAAAGCAAAGAGCACGATGCCATGCTGCAACAAGCTAAAGATAAAGCCGAAAAAGCAGCTATGGCTAAGCAGGAGTTTCTTTCTACCATGAGCCACGAGATTCGAACACCTATGAATGCTGTTGTTGGACTTACACATTTACTTCTAGAACAAGAGCCTTTAGATAGACAGGTAGAAAACCTCAAATCTTTAAAGTTTTCGGCAGATATGTTGTTGGCTTTAATTAACGACATTCTCGATCTGAGCAAAATCGAATCTGGCAAAATTGAATTCGAGCAAACAGAATTCCCGATCAAAGACATTTTGCATGGAATTAATAAATCGTTGGGGGTAATTGCGCAAGAAAAAGGCATTTACGTTAAATCTAACATCTCTGAAAAAATACCAAAATACTTAATTGGCGACCAAGTGCGGTTAAATCAAATACTAACCAACTTGGTAAACAATGCCATTAAATTCACTAACCAAGGTGGTGTAACAATTAATACCGAAGTAAAAGAAATAAAAGATGAAAAAGTGAATCTTGAGTTTGCTGTAACCGATACAGGTATTGGCATACAAGAAGACAAGATGAATCACATTTTCGAAAGGTTTTCTCAAGCACACCAAAACATAACCCGACTATATGGCGGTACCGGTTTAGGCTTGTCTATCACCAAACAATTGATTGAGCTACAAGGCGGGAAAATTGGTGTAAAAAGTAAGCTAGGCAAAGGAACTACGTTTACTTTTAACCTCATTTTTGAGATCGGCAAAGGCAAAATAATTGAAGAAAACAAAGAATCAGCACAAATGAACGACACAAATCTAAAAGGTATAAACATCTTATTAGTTGAAGACAACAAGATGAACCACCTAGTAGCACAACAATTTATTAAGAAGTGGGAAGCAAATATGGAAATAGCAGAGTGTGGTGAAGAAGCCCTTGAAAAAATTACCAGCAAGACTTACGACATCGTGCTTATGGACTTAAACATGCCCGGTATAGATGGCTTCGATACTTCTATTAGAATTAGAAGCATGCAAGGCGATTACTTTAAACAAGTGCCTATTATCGCACTTACTGCTTCGGCTTTTAATGAGGTAAAGAAAAAGGTTTACGACCACGGAATGAACGACCATGTAAGCAAACCATTTAACCCATCAGAGCTTTTTAATAAGTTAGTGAAGCATTCGCAGGCTATACAGTTAAAGCGCTCTTAGGCTTTACTGCATCATATCTTTTACATATACTGGTAGTGCAAATGCAGCCTGATGCATTTCACTACTATAATATTGAAAACCATTCTGCTGTATCAAATCTTCTTGCGCTGGTTTATTCACCTCCACCAATATTTCACCTAGCGATTTTTTAGCGCAAATAGCAAACACCCACATCCCCGTCGGGAAAGTAGGAATATTTGCCTGATAACAAGCCAAGCCTCTTTCGCCAAAGTGTTTTTGCAGTTTCTTATAAGCAATAGTAAAATATTCTTTATTAAGATTTGGTGCTCCTAATGAAGTAACTAACAAACCTTGTTGAGTAAGCAAGCTTGATATTTTCTCTAAAAAAGTATTTTCGTCTTTGGGGCTTTTTGCTTCTACTGGACTGTGCAAATCATCAATAATCAGATCAAAACTCTCAGCTTTTAAATCGCTTATTAAATCATTTACATCACCATTCATATAATTCACTTTATCTGAATGGAATGCCGCATTTAAATCTGGGAAAAACCTTTTAGAAACCTCTGTAATTTCATTATCAATCTCTAAAACAGTAATGGTAGATATTTGTGGATGTTTGAGTAGTTCTTTCACCACTGCGCCATCTCCCCCACCTAAAACCAATACATTTTCCACTTTATTTGTACTGATTGCAGGTACATGTGTAATCATCTCATGATATACAAAACCATCTTTTTCTGTAAGCACAATTACACCATCTAGCACGAGCATTCTACCAAAAGCATCAGTCTGGTAAACTTCAATTCGCTGGTATTCAGACTTTTTCCTAAACAGTAATTCGCCTTGATGTTTTACTGAAAGCGCATAATTTTCAGTTCTCTCTGTAAACCAGATATTCCGCTTTACTTCTGGCTCGTCAGTTTCTATTTGGTAAGTATCGGCAATCGCAAATTCTGGTTTTCTGTTAAGTTGCGCTTTTTGCCCCCTTCTCATTTCCACTGCCGAATGATGCGAAGCACCGAGTTTCTCTGCCATTACTTCTGCTGCTGTCCATGGATTTACCGCTTCGCCACAAGTAAATATGTCCACAGAGGCAAAGCCATATTCTGGCCAAGTGTGTATAGAAAGGTGGCTTTCTTGTATTACCACAACTCCCGAAACACCATAAGGTGCAAAATGATGAAAGGTGGTATTAATAATGGTTGCTCCTGCTTCTATCGATGCTTCTTCCATTACTTGCTGCACCAACATCACATCATCTATTTTAGAAGCATCACAATCGTACAATTCTGCAATTACATGTCTCCCCAGAGATTCCAATATTTCACTATTTTTATTTGAATATCGAACTATTTTTTGCTAAATAAGTGCAAATTATAACTTATAGCAATTCAACATACTTAAACTATGGATTTTCTTATAACTGCATTAGATTACACAGACGAAAATGCGCTCGAAAGAAGAATGCAAGCGAGAACAGAACACCTTGCTAAAGCAACAGAATTATACAAAAGCGGTAATTTGATTGCAGCTGGAGCTATTTTAAGCGACGAGGGTAAAATGATTGGCTCTACTTTGTACTTAAGATTCGATTCTGAAGAAGAATTAAAAGAATGTTTAGATAACGATCCTTATACAAAAGGAAAAGTTTGGGAGAAAGTAGAGACTCAAAAAATAAAATTGGTTCCATTTGAGTAAAACCAAACAATTTTAATTTCAGTAAATTATTAGAATTACTGAAATTTGATATTGCAAAACACATAAACATTAGCACTAAATAGCTGTATTACAACAGGGAAGATTAGATATGGATATTAAAAAACTAGATGATGCAGCACTTAAAAAAGTGATAGATGATAATAAAATCATCTACAATGAATACCTTGATCTTCCCTTTGCCATTAAACTGAATGAAGAAGTAATTGACTTTCTTGCCAACAATTACTTTAGAGTAGAATACATTGGCTTTGATGTTCCCCCTGAAAGAAACACACCCGAGCATCCATTAATTTTCGCGAGTAACCATTCTGGTATGGCTTTCCCTTGGGATGGCATTATTTTCTTATCTGGTTTATTTAAAAAATGGAATTACCAGCATTATGCTTCGCGCCCGCTAATAGCTCCTATGCTTACGCAAACCACTTTAATGAATCCATTTTTAATACCGAATTTATGGAAAAAAGCGGGTAGTATAGATGCCAATATGCTCAATTTCGAAACCATGATGCAGCATCAAGATTATAATTTGCTCATCTACCCAGAAGGAGTACCCGGCATTGGCAAAGGCTTTAGAAATAGATATAAACTTCAAAGAATGGCTACCTCATTTGTGAGAATGAGTTTAAAGTATAAAACAGATGTAATCCCTTTTTACACGATTAATGGCGAGTATATCAATCCTTATCATTACACAAATTCTTTTGTAGATAGGCTCATCAATAAAATTAAAATACCATTTTTACCACTGGGCTTTCTCACAGTTGTGCTTATTTTTCAGCCTTGGCTTTTTTACTATTCGATGCCGGCTAAATTGTATTTTGTAAGAGGCAAAAGATTGAGCCCATATAAAATGATTGCTGATAAACCTTATAAAGAATATACGCAGCAAGAAATTGAAGCTCTAAGAGACAAGTTGCATGCAATAATGCAAGACGAATTGACCGAAGCCAAAAATACTTATGGTAAAAACCCCTACCAATTTAGGCAGTTCTTCAAGGTGATTGGTAAAAACTTTCACAGACTTCCGTTTTTATTCCCTACAGGTTGGACAGTTCTTTTTAGTGAGTTTTACCGCAAATACAAAAAATACGGTGCAGATGGATTCAAGATGAAGCTGAACTGGTTAACATTCTTTATCTATTTTCTAAAAAACCCCTTCGTGATTTTTTACTTTATTCCCATAATAGGATGGCTACCAATCTTGATTAAGGGATATAAAAAAAGTAAAACAGGTAAAAAACATGCTTAATCTTTCTTAAACAATTTCACTTTTTATTTTACTGCTCAGAATATTAGATATTGCACACAATATTATTCAAGTTTGCGTTAAGCCAAATTAATAAAATTTTATTTTGACTTATGCAAGAAAAATAAAACTAAATTTTATTTTGTTAATTTTCAAACATTTTTAGTGCCAGAATGATTATTATCTTGAAAGGTAACAGATTTCAAAAAA
>PBYL01000460.1 GCA_002729595.1 Thalassovita sp.
GAGGACTTGAATGTCGGCGAGACGCTGGTGCCGGCTAGATTGCATCCGGACTACGAGAACTATGTGAGACTAGCTATCGCCGGCGTGGATAGATATGACCTACGAATCATCATGCGCAAGGACGGCCTGGATACGGGGACTCTCAAGAGACCGGAGAAGAAAGTTATTCTGGGCAAGAAGAACCAGCCATTAAACTTGTTGAGAAGAAAATGATAAAGCTCGGCTATGATGAAGTGAAGATTGATTCGATGGGTAATGTAATCGGCCGAATTGGAAATGGTGAAAAGATTGTAATGTTCGACTCTCATTTGGATACTGTAGAAGTGAATGATGAAAGTGAGTGGGACTTCCCTCCTTTTGGTGGAAACATTGTTGATGGCAAACTACAAGGCAGAGGTTCTGTTGATATGAAATCTGCTGCTGCCGCTTCGGTATTTGCAGCTGCTTTAGCTAAAAATACTGAATTTATAAAAGATAAAACTATTTTAGTTTCTTGTACTGTGTTTGAAGAAGATTGCGATGGTGAGAACTTGAAACATTTGTTTAAAGAGCTAAACGTAAAGCCAGATTATATGGTGATCTGCGAACCATCTGGCAACCTAATAACCTTAGGGCATAAAGGCAAAGCGCAAATAAAGATTAAAACACATGGCATTTCTGCTCACGGTTCAGCACCGGATAAAGGAATGAATGCTGTGTATGAAATGGCTGAAATTATTCAACGAGTAGAAAAGCTAAATCAGGATATACCAGTAATAGATGGAGCAAAAGGTACGATTGTATTATCAAAGATTTCGAGCAAAAGTGCTTCGCTAAATGCCGTACCTACTGAATGTGAAATCTATTTGGATAGAAGAATGGTCCTGGGTGAAACTAAGGAAGACATCGGCAAAGAAATGGATAAACTTGTAGAAGGGAAAAATGCCAATTGGGAAATTGGAACGCTTTACAGAACAAGTTGGACAGGTCTCGAATTTAGCTACGATCCATTACACCCAGCTTGGAAAATAGAGGAAAAGCACGAACTCACACAAGCTTGTATAGCTGCATATAAAGACAACACTGACCAAACTGATGTCCCTTTTGAATTTTGGGATTTTAGCACAAATGCGGTTACTCCTGTTAGTTTAGGAATACCAACTATTGGTTTTGGACCAGGTGAATATAAACTGGCTCACATGCGAAATGAACAATGTGAAGTAAGCCAGATTATAGATGCCTGTACTTTTTATTTAAGATTAATATCAAAGTTGTAAAGTCAATTTTATCACTTCACAACTACTTGCTGAGTTCCTAAATTAATTTCATAAACACTGGCTTTATCATTATTCCTTGTTACAATGATTTTATCATTGGCATTATTGAATTTTAATACTGCCATATCTCGAATATCTCCACTGAGAGCAAGTTGAGAATTTGTTTTATAAACCTGTGATTTTCCATTATCAAATTTTAGAAGTATACCTTTAGATGCGTCACTACTACCAATCTCTACTCGGTATGGATAAAAGTTACCAGCTGCTAAGATTTCTTCTGCCCCATCACTATCAAAATCGTGTTGCACAAATGCATTGATCATAGAAACTTGAGCCATTTCTGGAAGCGATTTTAATTCAAACTTTCCATCTCCTTTGTTCTCTAACACAGCAGATTCGAGTGTGTAAGCCGTTAATTTTTGAGCTTTTTCTAATTGATCTTTATCCAAAACATCTTCTATGGTTGCATCAGCATAATCTGCATATTTGATGAATTTCTTTCTCAAGATAACAGCTTGCTCCAACAACTCATCTCTACTTGGTAACGGATAACTTTTGCCTTGAATGTAAGAACATAAAATAGGATCGATTCTGCCATCTTTGTTGATATCTAAAGCATAGCAAGTCACTGGTTGTTCTAGCGAAACATTTAATTGGTTATTCGTACCTGCATTGCCTAGCAAAAAGTCTTCGTCTCCATCGCCGTCTACATCAGCAGCAGTAATGCTCGTCCACCAACCGTTTGTCTTAGCCAAGTTGTATTGATCAGAAATATCTTTAAAGCTTTTCCCATCTATGTTTTGATAAATCTTAATTGGCATCCATTCGCCAACCACTATTAAATCTGGCCAAGTATCATTATTAATGTCAGTCCAGAGCGCATCGGTTACCATGCCTAACTTTTGGTTTCCATCAAATACATCCAATCCAATATCGGTAAATTGAGTTTTGCCATCTGCATTTTTCTCATTCTTGAACAAATGGCTTTCTGGTATATTCGGGTAATTTTCTGGAGTTAACCTACCTCCTACAAAAACATCTAAATCGCCATCTTTATCAAAATCTGATGCCACTGCACAACTACCACTGGTGGTATTATTTGGCAAACTTGTCTCTGCTTTTGAGAAATTGCCAGCACCATCATTCAAATACAATCTATCTTTGTAAAATTGATTCTTGAACGTAAATTCATTCCCGCCACTCACTACATATAAATCCAAATCACCATCTGCATCCGCATCAAAGAATGAAGCTTCAATATCTTCTGAGATATTATCTTTTTCTGCAAGTGCAAGCTCACCTTTTCTAAAAGTGCCATCATCATTTCCCAAATACAACTCACCTTCTTGTCCTGCAGCACCACAAAAATACACATCATCATTACCATCTGCATTCACATCGGCAACAGCCAACTTACCTCCCAATTTAGATAATTGATATAATAATAATCTTTCAGCCTTAAAATCTACATAAGGATTTTCTTTGTGCTTAAAGTTGATTCCTGAGGCTTTCGTATCTTCTCTTAAAAGGTAAGATTTAATATTTTGATCATTTTCATTTTTTGCTAATAATTTGCCTTCTGCTTGCTCAACATTTAAAACTTGATTAACTTTTACATCATTCAAAACAGTAGTTTTACCATCTGGCCATTCTATTTTTAGCTCTTCAATAGTAGTAGCTTTTCCCAAACCAATTGTTAAAATTGGCTCAATAGAAGATTGATATCCCCTTGTATAATATGCTTCGTAAAATAAGTCCTTATCTGCGAGTTTCAACCAAACTTTAGAACCGATTGCTTTTGTGTTTTGCCCCTCTCCTTTTAAATCGAGTTTGAGGTAGTTGTTTTTGTTAGTTTTTTCTTGTTGATTTTGATAGATACTCACCTCTTCACCTAAATTACAAACTACCAAATCGTAGTCTCCATCATTATCAAAATCGGCATAGGCTGTTCCATTTGAGATGGTTTGTTTATCCAAACCCCAATTTACTGTCTGGTTTGTAAATTTTACCCCATCTGTATTACTATAAATATAATTATGCACTTTGGTTGAAGGCATCTGATGAATAAGCTCCAACATATTTACCTTCTGGCTATTGTTGTTTGCTTTGTTTACAGTTTCACCAACTGTATATTTCACAAAATCCAAATTGGTATAATCGCGGTAATATCCATTGGTGATAAAAAGGTCTTTTAAACCATCATTATCAAAATCTACTAGCAGACTCGACCAGCTCCAATCTGTGTTGGACACACCCGAAAACTGAGCAATTTCACTAAAATGCGGTAAGGTATCTTCAAAAAAACCTCGGTTTAACTGCAAGGTATTTCTCATATATTGATGATGATAGCCGCTATCTACCGCCATCGTATGTTTATCGTAATCGTCTGGACCTTTTAGCAGCTTTTGTCTGCGATTATCTTCGGGTAGCATGTCAGCCACAAAAATATCTTGTAAGCCATCATTATTAATATCGGCAATATCTGACCCCATTCCATATTTAGAAAGGTGATCGAAAATGGTATGAGAAACTTCTTTAAAAGAACCATCTTTATTGTTGATGTAACAGAAGTCCTGTTCATCATAATCATTAGTTACGTAAATATCTGGCCAGCCATCTGCATTTAAATCTGAGATGGAAGCACTTAATCCAAAGTTTAGCCCACTACCGTGAATACCTGCTTCTTCACTCACTTCCACAAATTTACCCTGCTCATTTTTGAAAAGTTTATTTCCAAAATATGGATGTCTTAAACTTCTCAATCTCTTTACATTATAAAAAACAGAGTAAAACATGTTTGCATGATTGAGCAGAAACATGTCTAAATCACCATCTTTGTCATAATCGAAAAAGTAAGATTGTGTAGAGAATGTTCCGGGAGCATCTAAGCCATAACTTTTTGCACTCTCTGTAAATGTTGGTACTCCACCAGGCTCACATCCATTGTTGATGAACAATTGGTTCATTCTATCTGGTTGATCTACAATTACTGGCTTGTTATATCCCTCTCCTTTTGCATTACCAGAATAACATAAATAAATATCTAACCAACCGTCTGCGTTGATGTCAACTAAGTTTACACCTGTTTTCCAGTTGTTTCTTCCTGCTGTCTTTGTCTCTTGCGTAACTTCCTTAAACTTAAATTCTCCTTGGTTCAAATACAGTTTGTTAGATACAGTATTGCCAGAAAAATACATATCAGCCAAACCATCGTTGTTCAAATCGCCTACTGCCACACCAGAACCATTGTAGGTGTATTCGTAGGTCATGATGTTATTATGTTCGGTTTCAATTATCTCATTTGTAAAGTGTACACCTGTGTGACTCGAAGGCATTTCTTTAAACATCTTGTCTTCCTCACAACTAACAAGCAGTAATACCCACAAACAACTGATTAACCTAAATAAATTTGATTTGCCCATAATTGAGATGGCTGTATTTTAAAGTGACTAATTTGCGATAGTTTAACCTATCTGCAAATGTATTTATACTTTGTTAATGATTAAAATTATGATGTGCTATTAATGATAGTGAAGAGCTGTTGAATTGATTCTGATAGTAAGAAAATCTCCAGCCACCATAGAAAGCACAAGAGGTAGCTGGAGAAAATAGTAATTAGCTATTATAAAAGTGAAGTTTCAAAATTGATTATTCGTAACCAGGGTTCTGGTCTAGTGAATTACCACTCCTTTGAATTTCATCAATAGGAATTGGCAATAAATACATTCTTTCGTCCCACGTTCTAGTATCATCTGCAGTCATGTCATAAATGTATTCATAAACATCACCATTTTTGTAAACATCAACACCAGTTGCTGGCTTCGTCATTATTTCAGGACCAATTTCCCATCTTCTAATGTCAAAGAATCTGTGATCTTCTAATACAAGTTCAACTCTTCTTTCGCTTCTGTATCTCTCTACTAATTCATCACCAGTATCAGAAATTGCTGGCATACCAACTCTTTCTCTAATTGCATTAATTGCAGTTCTTGCCTCAGTTTCATTGCCTAAAGCAATTTGTGCTTCAGCATAGTTTAAGTAGAATTCTGCTAGCCTAAATACAATCCAAGGGCCTGTATTACCTGAATATTCTCCTTCGTTTTCTTGCACCCACTTACGGAAGTTGTAACCAGTTCTAGAAGCATTGTGCGGTGAAGCTGTTGAATAACGAGAGTCTTTACCTGCTAAAGCTGAATTAGTAGGATCGTCTTTATCCAAGAAATACTCATATTCTCCAGATTTAAAAGGAGCTCCATTATAAAGGATAGTCTCATAGAATCTAGGGTCACGATTTACATATGGATCTTGATCGTCGTAACCTGACTCTGGATTTGCAGGAGACATACCGTTGGTTAATTCATAAGAATCTACTAAATCTTGAGTTGGCGTTGTGTTTGCCCAACCTCCAGCACTACTTGGGAATAACCAAAGGTTAATACCCCAACCTTGGTTGTTAACCTCAGTAAAGTATCTAGAAAAAATAACTTCGCTGGTATTATCGCCAGTAAACATTGCACCGTATTCGCTAGCATCTGCAATAAGACCAACTGTAGAAAGTTCCATCACTGCTTTGTTAGCATCACTTGCAGACTGCCACTTAGACTGATCTCCACTTTCATTGAACAATGGGCTCGCTGCATATAATAGAGTACGTGCTTTTAATGCCATTGCTGCTTCAACTGAAGCTCTACCCAACTCATAATCACCATCTGTAATAGAAGGTAATTGTGTAATTGCAGTATTACATTCTTCTACAATAAATGCTGCAATCTCTTCAGCAGAACTTCTTGATACCGCCAAGCTCTCATCATCAAGTTCGAAAGTACGAGTGATTAACGGAACTGAACCATACCATCTCAAAAGATCAAAATAAAGGTAAGCTCTTATAAAACGCATCTCACCTTCCATAGAAGCAAGCACATCTCCTTCGATTGAAGAATCAGTCGTTTTTTCCATGAACAAGTTTGTTCTTCTGATGTATGCATATGCTGAAGTCCACAAGTTACGTGTAACACCTTCTCCATTACTTGGGTTAACTTCTGCACGCGTATAAGTTTTAATAGTACCTTCTGCACTACCGTGTTGGTTATAAGCATTGTCTGTTAAACCATCGGTAAGTGAGTTTTCATCATCAAACGGATGACGAAAACCTCTATAAGTACCATTTACAAAATTTCTCAATAATGCTTCATCCGCGAAAACGTCGATTTCGCTGTATCCATTAAGTGGTTTTGTATCTAGAATATCATCAGAACATGAAGCTAATACTGACAATACTGCGATCAGATATATATATAATTTTCTATAATTCATATTAGCTAGGGATTAAAATGTTAGGTTAAACCCGAAATTGACACTTTTTGTATGAGGGAACTGCCATCCTTCAATGTTCACACTTTCTGGATCAGTTAATCCATCTTTTTTCAGTCCATCAAAAGTGAGTAGGTTATATCCGTTTACATAAACTCTTACATTTTGGAAACCAACTTTACTTACAACTGAAGTAGGTAGTGTATATCCGAGTTCTATGTTTTTCAATCTCAAGAAAGAAACATCTCTTAACCAAAGTGTATTTAACTGGTTACTTGCAGTACCTCTGTTAAATGCTGGCAATGCTGCATCTGGGTTGTCTTCTGTCCAAGCATTTTCTAGGAAGTAAGCCAATGCATTGTTACCATTATTGAAAGTATATCTTAGGTATTGAGATACTTTCGCTTGACCTTGGAATAATGCTGAGAAATCGAAACCGTGATACTCTAAACCAAAATTAAATCCATACTGAAGTTGAGGAATGTTAGTTCTGTCTTCGCGAATACGGTCACTTGTATTTAAAATACCATCTCCGTTTACATCTCTAAAAATAGGATCGCCTAAAACAGCACCATCAAAACCAGGGTAAGTGTCTAAATCTTCTTGTGTACGATAGATGCCTACGTAATCATAAACCAATGAAGCACCAATTGCATGTCCTTCTCTAGATTGATAATCTTCTGGATAAAGGCCTGCCTCATCCATAAAGATGATTTTGTTTCTAGCATAAGTGATGTTTGAACCTACTCTGAATTTTACTGGACCAAAGCTATTTTGGTAATTCAATTGAGCATCAAAACCTTTGTTTTCAACTTCACCAATGTTTTCATCCGGTAAACTTAAACCTGTATAATTCGGTACAGTTACGTTTCTTGGAGCAAGAATATCTTTTCTGTTTTCGAAGAACACATCTAAAACAAAGTTCAATCTGTTATCGAAGAAACCAGCATCTAAACCAAAGTTGGTTGTTTCTTTAGTTTCCCAAGTAATGCTTGGGTTAGCAGCCACACCAGGCACCAAAACGTTTACATCACTTCCATCGAACACATAACCAGCGTTTGAAGCAGCATAGCTAAACAGGTTAAGATATTGGAAACGGTTAACTCTATCGTTACCCAATTTACCCCAAGAAGCTCTTAGTTTTAAGTTACTAATAACTGGTACATTAAAGAAAGGTTCTTCTGAAACTCTCCAACCTGCTGATACACCTGGGAAGAAACCAAATCTCTCACCATCTGGGAATCTATCTGATCCATCGTATCTAAAGTGGAATTGAAGGATATATCTATCTTTTAACGTATAAGCTACACGACCAAAGTAGTTTTGTCTTGCACTTTCTGCTGCACTACCATAGTTAGTATGGTTATCTGTGTTAGCACTACCAGCATATAATTGATCGATTTGATCTGATTCGTAACCTTTTCTTTGAACCCAGAATGTATCTGCTTTAATTTCATTTTGCTCGTAAGCCATGAAAGCAGCAATATTGTGATCTCCAAACTGACGCTCATATTTAATCTTAGCATGTAAAGTGATAGACTCATAGTTCTGATCATCCTGTCTAAGGTAAGTATCACTTAAAGCTGGTCCAGCTTTGTAAGATTCTGGAGTTCCATCTCCATCAGTATCTTCGTAGAAAGTATATTGTTGGAACCAGTGTTTTCTAAATCCTTGGAATAAATCCACAGCAGCAAAACCATCTACAGAAAGTCCTTCTACTCCCGGAATTTTGTATTCTGCTTTAAAAGTACCATTGAATACATTTCTATTTAAACCTAAGTAACCAGGTCCTTTTGCAATAGCCAATGGGTTTTGGTTTTCTCTACCTCTTGCTGGTAAACCGTCGATAGTAGCAGCGATGGTTGGTGCAGCTCTAATAGTACTACCATAAATGGTTGCATCATCATACTGTAACCATTTTCTGTTTTCACGTCTACCTGCTAAATCAAAACCGATGTTAAATCTATCAGAAAGTTTTACATCTACGTTTGATCTGATGTTATACTGTCTGTACTTGGTAGTTTCATCACCAGTAACCAAACCATTTTGGTAAGTAGTACCAGCAGAAAGGAAATAAGTTACCACTTCTGTACCACCACTTACTGTTAAACTATGTCTGTTTTGTAAAGAGTGATTTTTATACACCTCATTTTGCCAATCTGTACTTGGTTCAGCACCACTTTCGTAAGCTGCAATTTGCTCATCAGTATAAATCTCACCTTGACCTTGTTGAACGCTCCATGCATTTACACTCTTTGTATATAGTGCAGCGTCTGCCAATTCCATTTTTCTGGTTGGGCTTACAAAACCTTGGTTAAAATTATATTTAATGCTTGGCTTACCAGTTTTGCCTCTTTTGGTTGTAATTAAGATTACACCGTTTGCAGCCTGCGCACCATAAATAGCAGCAGAAGCATCTTTCAACACAGTCATCGACTCAATGTCGTTAGGGTCAATTCTAGAAATTCCATCTCTATTGGCGACACCATCTACTACTATAAGTGCAGAGTTGTTTCCAGTAGTACCCAAACCACGAACATAAATGGTAGCATCATCTCTACCTGGCTCAGAGTTAGTTTGGTTTACTATTAAACCAGGAACCCTACCTGCCAAAGCATTTGATACTGATACCGCTGAACTTTTAAGAATTTCTTTACTTTCGATTTGTGCAATTGAGCCGGTTACTTCTTTCTTTTCTTGCGTTCCGTAACCTACTACAATTACCTCATCCAGTTGTTCTGTAGAAACTTGAAGTATTACATTTATTTCTGTTTGACTTCCAACTTCAACTTCTGAGGTATTGTAACCAATAAAGCTATACTGTAGAACATCACCTTGATTTGCATTTAGGCTGTAATTACCATAAATGTCTGTAGTTGTACCTTCGTTAGTACCTTTTATAAGAATACTAACTCCCGGTAAAGGCTCATTCCCATCTGAACCTTTTACAGTACCCGTAATTCTTACTTGTACTGCTTCAATTTCTTCTACAATTTTATTATTTTTTTTATCTCCTTTGGGTGCATTGGTTACATAAATGCTCCCATTAATTCTTTTAAACCTTAAATTGGCTTTAGTAGATAGTTCTGATAAGAGATCGTATAATGAATGACTACCAGAGATTTCAATCTTCTGTGATTCATTAACAATAAAGTTGTTGTAAGAGAAAGCGAATTCAGTTTCTTCTTCAAGAAACTCAAAAATGTGTTTAAGGTCTTTTCCTTTAAAATCGTAAGACAAATAAATTTCGTCAAGCTTTTTTTCTGTTTGCGCATTGCCAGGACCAGCCAACAACATGCCCCCTAAAAATATCTGAAGGGTGAGACCATAAAGTAGATATTTCGACATGACCCAAATTTGTTGTAGAAACTTCCATTGCATATATTTACCTAAGTTTTTGGTGAAAAAAAATAAATCAAAAGCTACCCAAGGGTATCCAGACTCTGCGCCAACGGAATGCATGGATACCCTTTTTTGTAGATGTTTTTAACCTTATTAATCTAATTAGTACAGACTTACATCTGCTTTCATTTTCTATTTTTACAGTTTGTTATTTTTACAATTTTTTCATCAATCTTATAGCAAATATTGGATGAGAAACTCAGGCCTTCCAATACGGTTTCCAAACTACTTCTATCAAACCTACCGCTAAACTCTCCTTTAATTTCTAGCCCTTCTTGTATGTCGAATTTTACATCATACCATTTTTCAAGTTTGTCTACAATTGCATCGAACTTGGCATTTCTAAATATGATGATTTCGTCTTTCCAAGAAATCTCATCTTCTATATTTACTTTTTCTTTTACTACTTTTTGTTTTCCTAAATCATAGATTGCCATTTCATTAGGATACAATACATTCTCAGTATAAGAGTCTGTACCTGTTTCTGATTGTTTATTTTCTACAGAAACTTTACCTTCTGCTACTGCTACTTTAATTAGTTGTTTATCTGGGTAGGCATTTATGTTGAAAGAGGTGCCTAATACGGTTGTGGTTACGGTTCCTGTGTGAATAATAAATGGTTTCTCTGGATTTGGAGTTACATCAAAAAATGCTTCACCTTCCAAAAAGACCTCTCTCTTTTGCTGGTTGTACTGGTTGGTATAGGTAATTGTTGATTGTGAGTTCAGTTTAATACTCGTCCCATCGGGCATTTTTAATGAAAGCTTCTTGCCTATCGGAACTTCTTTTTTTATAAACTCTGAGCTAGCTACAACTTCTTTTACTTCAATGGAATTTGAATAATTAACAATCCATATTCCACCTACTAATAATATAAAAGCAATAGCTGCTGCATATTTATAAAATGAGTACTTGGTCTTTTGTTCTGCTTGTTGCAGTTTACTCTTTTTGCCCTTGTAGATATTCTCAAGTACATCGAAGTAAACCGACTCATCTGGAATGTAATTTTGTTTATACGATGTTGATTTAATTACTTCCTTCGCTTGAGTAACAACTACTAACTTATCTGGATTTTGCTTAAGCCATCCTTCCCAAAAATCGGTCGATCCTTCATCGGGATTTATTACCCAATTTACAAAGAACTCATCACCCAAAAAATCTTCTAAATTGTAGTCTTTATATTGCATCAAAAACCTTTCTTGTACTCTTCGTAATACTAGAGGGCAAAGTGGTTAAATCATATACAAAAAATTTAATTTTTTTTTGACTTTTTTTTAATGATGTGTTCAAATTAGGAATTTATCCACTTTACAAGCCCGGCACAGCAGATTATAAAAAGCGATATACTGTATTTTTTTATTTCTTCTCTCAACTTTGCAATTGACCTACTCACTAAAACTCTGGCATGTTCTACTTTAGAAAAATCCATGAGTTCGGCAATTTGCTTGTAAGTCATGCCCTCATAGAAATAATAGATAATAATCTCTTTTTGCCTTTTAGAAAGCTTATTCATTACCTTACTAAGTTTTTCCTTAGTCTCTTTACTTATTTGAGTATTGATGAGATTTGTTTCGTGGGATAGTGTGATGTCGAAAGCTTTTTCGTACATCCAAGAATCACTGAATAAATCAGTTACATTTTTCTTTTTGTAGTGGAGGATTTTTCTTTTGAGGATTTTATATAAATAGAATTTGATAGATTCAACATCACCCAAATTCTTTCTCTTTTCTCGTAATTCTATAAACAAATCTTGTATGAGATCTTGAATTACATCGGCATCATTTATAAACTGATTACCATAATTGTATAATTGGTAAAAGTATTTTTTGTAGATATAATTGAATGCAGCGTCTTCACCTTTTTTAAATGAAGTCCAAATTTTACAGTCGGGCAAATTGTCAAACTTACTCAGATCTCTTTGTTCTGATAAGTTGTTTGTTTGTTCATTAAGACTTTTATTATGCGTTACCCTAAAGCCTGCCATTTATTACCTTACTAAAAAACTAAACTTTAAACCTACAGAAATTATAGCTATTTCGCCAAATAAAAAATGTAAGTCAATAAAAAAATTGAAATGTTGAGTTTCGGAAAAGGTAAAACAAATTTAAAAAACGGCATAATACGAACATCAAACATGCTCATTTTGAATTGACAAACTAGAAATCACACTCACTATAAAGCATAAAATGAGTGTGATTTAATTTTAAACTTGCAAAAGCAACTTATTCTCCGGGCTTATAAGATTTTATCAACTTTTTCTTGATGGCTTTTTCGGTGTAAGCAACTTCTTTCATTTGGTTATGGGCAAACATTTCTGCCTGATCGGTATGATGCCCAGTATCTGGATTGTTACTTTGCCCATAAGCAAGAATCGAATAAGCTCTTGGTGTATCTGCAAACTCGACCGCTAACTGCCAGCCATCTCCCCCACGGATTTTCATTTTGCCATCTTTGTCTTCATTAAACCATAGAACCCTGAAACAACCTAAACCACCTGGGCCACCGCTTACAGGTAAATCCAAATCGCCAAGTCTTAATCTGTGAACTTCACCCCAACTCACATCCCAAGTACCATAATTTCCATTTAAGGTTTTTAGAGACTTTTCAAAAGCTACAATTGCTTTTTCAGTATTAGCTATTCCAAAAGGAGTTTCCATAGGTTTGTCGAATGACCAAGGTGTAGCATATAGTTCATCATCTTCCATTGAATTGGCATAGTGAACAAACCATTCTTCGAAAAGCACACCTCCCCTACTATCTGCTTCAACACTATTATTCCAATTTTCTAAATGAGTAATGGCTTTTTGAGTTTCTTCATTTGGTTGAGCACCTTTTAAAGCTTTTATCAAATCTTCTTTCAACTGGTCTGCCAATAGCATTTTCATACTATGCTTGCGAGCAACTACTTCCTCTAAAGTCAACACATCATCATTATGGATTAAAGACAAGCTGTGCTGACTACGTTGCCTCAATCGAGGTTGCGGGAAGTTTGCCGGATAATCTTCTGGTTGTAAGACTTCGTTAAGATTAGTGAAATGGAATGGGTCATTTTCATTATGTAGATAACCTCCTTTTGGATTATGAAGCTGAGGTAATTCATCGAATAGAATATAATTACTCCAAATCTCACTACTCTTTGTAACTTCAATAGCGGCAGTATCTCCACCAGAAATAGTGGATAAAACTGGTGTTGTTGCATTCCATATATAGAAGATATTTCCATCGGCATCTGCATAAGTATAATTGGAAGCGGTAATTGCCTGCATGCGCATAGCATCTTTCCACTCTTCTAAATTTTTGGCAAGCATCATTCTGGTAAACTGCTCTCCACGACGATATTCGCCATCGCCAGCTTCTTTCAAAATATAAATCTTTCCTTCATCCCTATGGATAACTGGCCCAAATGGTGTAAATAAAAACTCTCGGGTTTCTGTAGAGATAGCCGCACCATTTGTAAATTCTGCAGTCAATAGTTTCTTTTCTAAAGGCACAGATACTCCATCGATAATAAAGTGATCGGCTTGAGTTGTATCCGCTTGGAGCGCATAAACTTCTTCTAAATCTGGATGATTGTTAGTAGTTGCCCAACCAAGTCGATCATTAAAACCTCCGATAATGGCAAACAAACCGCCAATACGAAAGTCCCCATAAAAATTAAGGGTATCTTCAACTGTAATATGAGCTTCGTAATAACCAGCAGACCAAGACAAATGTGGATTTCTTACTAGAATAGAATTGCCTTTCTTAGTTCGAGAAGGAGCAA
>PBYL01000461.1 GCA_002729595.1 Thalassovita sp.
AACGAACCTGACGGCATCTTCCTCCCTCCTCCAAAACCAAGAGCTTATGAATTGCTCATCCAGAAAGCTTGCGCAGGTATGGATATTCCAGTTGTGCCTTCGAGAATGTCCATTTTAACAAGACCACTAAATGGAAGACCTGCTTGCCATTATTGCTCTCAATGTAACCGCGGTTGCTCTACCTATTCCAACTTTTCTTCGCCTCCAGTTTTAGTAAACCCAGCTTTAGAAACAGGCAAACTAAACCTGATTTTAAATGCAATGGCCAGAGAAGTTACCACCAACGACGAAGGCTTGGCTACTGGTGTTTCTTATGTGAGTAAAGAAGACGGACAAGATTATCATGTAAAGGCAAAAGTTGTAATTTTAGCTGCTAGTGCTTGTTCGTCTGCTAGAATATTGCTTAACTCTAAATCGAGCAGGTTCCCGAACGGACTTGCTAACTCAAGTGATTTAGTTGGAAAATACCTCATGGACTCAACCGGAGCCGACATGGCAGGTATTATTCCTAAAATGATGGATAGCATACCTTACAACGAAGATGGTATTGGCGGAATGCACTTATATATTCCATGGTGGTTAGACAATTCAAAACTAAGTTTCCCAAGAGGTTACCATGTAGAGTTTGGTGGTGGTCGTAGAATGCCGGGCTATGGCTTTTTAGGAGGAATACACAACTACAATGGCAAGTTTAGCCACAGAGATGGAAGCGAGAGAAAACATGGCGGTGGTGGCTATGGCAAGCAATTAAAAGAAGATTACAGAATGTTTTATGGTTCTCTGGTTGGTTTTGCCGGCAGAGGCGAACCAATTGCATTTAAAGATAATTATTGCGAAATAGATCCGAATGTGGTGGATAAATGGGGCATTCCTGTTTTAAAATTCCATTATAAATGGAGCGATCATGAAATACTGCAAGCTAAACACATGCAAGATACTTTCGAAGAAATTATTTATCGCATGGGTGGTTTCCCATTAGGCCCTAAACCGGGCAAAGATCAAAATTATGGTTTGCACACTCCGGGAGAGATTATTCACGAAGTAGGTACAACCAGAATGGGAAAAACAGCAAAAGACTCTGTTACAAATCAATACTGCCAGACTCACGATGTAAAAAACCTGTTTGTAAACGACGGTGGTACATTTACTTCTATGGCTGATAAAAATCCAACGTGGACAATTCTGGCGCTATCAATGCGCGCTTCAGAATACATTATCGACCAGAAAAAACAAATGAATATCTAAAGCAGAAAACCAAGATGAAAAAAAATAAAATAAATAGAAGAGATTCCCTTAAAGTAATCGGTCTGGCATCGCTCACCGCCGGAAGTACTTTAATACCCGGATGTAATCCACCAGAACAAAAACAAGGGCAAGGGCACGAACACCAGCACGGCAATGTAACTGCCGATAGCAATGGGTTCAAAAACCTAAATGATGCTGATCTAAAGCTACTCGAAGAGCGTTTTTTCAGCGATCATGAATACAAAACCATTCAGGTACTTTCAGACATAATTATCCCTGCTGACGATAAATCTGGCAGCGCAACTGAGGCCAATGTACCTGAGTTTATAGAATTTATGATGAAAGACCAACCACAGCATCAAACTAATATGCGTGGTGGAATAAGCTGGATAGATTACCAGTGCAAAAAAAGATTCTCTAAAAATTTTATAGAGTCCTCTCAGGAGCAGCAAATCGAAATATTAGACGAAATAGCTTATCCTGAACAGGCAAAACCAGAAATGATTCAGGGTGTAAACTGGTTCAATTCTTTAAGAGATTTTGTAGCCACTGGCTTTTTTACGAGCCAAATTGGCATAAAAGACCTAAAATATATTGGAAATGCAGCCAATGTATGGCAAGGTAGCCCACAAAAAGTGCTCGACAAATTAGGCGTTAAATACGACGACAGCATCGATTATGCCTGATCTTCAAAATCTCTAATTTTATCTAATAACAAGTTAAGTTGTTTGGCTTCTTCTTCTGTCAAACAGCTTAACATACCATCAAACACTTCCTCATAACACTCCATTTTTTGCAGTAGCTCCAAACCTTCTTCTGTAATAAATATATGCGTCGCTCTTCTATCGTCTTCGCAACTATATCTTTTTACAAGACCTCTTGTTCGCATTTTATCAACTATTCTAGAAACATCAGATTCTCTCTCGAGCATTCTGCATTTAATGTTACCGATAGTTACTGGTTGCCCTTGCTGGCCTCTTAAAATTCTAAGTATATTATATTGCTGAACTGTAAGGTTAAACTTCTTGAATATTTTTTTTTGGGACTGCGCCAACCAGTTACTCGTAAAAAAGATGTTGAGCCCTACTTTATGAAATTCATTCCGGAATTTACTCTTCAGTTCGTCTTCAAGTTTCATAACCATGTCTATTATTCAATTTCTGTTGTTACCTAACTAATTTATTATTCTAAATCGTTACGCTAAAAACCCAAATATATGTTGTAATTTATATAAAGTATCCACATCAAAAAAACAGCATATATACATAAAGGGTTTGATCTTAGAAAGATATTGAATTGTTTCTCAACAAAAAAAGGCAGAACTAATATTCTACCTTTTTTTAGAGATCATTAAGGAAAATGTTAATTATTTTCCAGCATCTGCGCTTTTAATTACTTGTATGTTCGCATCTATTTCTACTTCTTCGCTTACTACAACACCACCTGTTTCTAAAGCAGAGTTCCAGTTTAAGCCGAAGTCAGTTCTGTTTAATTCACCAGTTACTTTAAATCCTGATTTAGTGTTACCGTAAGGATCTTTGATAGTACCGTTAAATTTTGCTTCTAACGTAACAGGCTTAGTTACACCGTGCATAGTTAAATCACCTTTTAATTCGTATTTGTTACCACCTTTCTTTTTGAAAGAAGTGCTTTTAAAAGAGATTGTAGGGTACTTTTCTACATCAAAGAAATCTGCTGATTTTAAGTGCTCATCTCTTTTATCGATACCAGTGTTAATTGTACTAGTTTGTGCAGTAAATTCAATTTTAGCATCAGAGAAATCTGCTTTGTCTGATTTTAAAACAGCTTCGAAACCATCAAATTTACCAGTAACTTCAGAGATCATCATGTGAGTTACATTAAACTCGATGCTTGAGTGAGCTGGATCACTAGTCCAAGTAGTTTGTGCGTATGCTCCTACTAAACCAGAAAATAATAATGCGATAAATAGACTAATCTTTTTCATAATTCAAATTATAAGTTACACCATTAAATGTTTATACATATATTTTAATAAAAATCAATTTGCTGATTGAATTGATAATGCAATATTATATGTTGTAACATATATATGCAAATATATTTTTTATTTTAAATTTAACTATCTGATTATCAGTTTATTTATTTTTATATGTTTTAACTTATTAAATCATATTTGCCATTTTTTTTGTTTTAACAGAAAAGTTGTATCATTTAATAAATCAGTGAATGATCATTAATTTTGAATAAAATAACAGCGACTCAAATGAACGAAACAGAATTAATAAGAAATCTGGACCAAATAAAAACTGAGCTGGATGGTACAGGCTGTAAATTAATTGCCGTAAGCAAAACCAAACCAGTCGAAATTCTTACTTCTGCTTACCAAGCAGGAATTAGAATCTTTGGAGAAAACAAGGTTCAGGAGATGGTGCAGAAATACGAAGCATTACCTAAAGATATAGAATGGCATATGATTGGTCATTTGCAAACTAATAAGGTAAAGCTCATCGCTCCTTTTGTGAGTTTAATCCATTCTGTAGATAGCATAAAACTTTTAAAAGAAATAAATAAAAGAGCTGCTCAGAACGATCGTATCATAGATTGCCTTTTCCAAATTCATATAGCCGAAGAAGAAACCAAATTTGGTCTTGATGAAGCTGAACTATTTGAGTTAATAGAAAGTGATGAGTTTAATAGTATGGAGAACATCCGTATGAAAGGCTTAATGGGCATGGCCACTTACACTACAGATTACGAACAGGTAAGAAAAGAATTTACAGCCTTAAAAGACCTATTTAATAAAACAGGTAGTAAATACGTAGCTGATAACCTCGATTTTACTGAAATTTCTATGGGAATGAGTAACGACTATAGAATCGCACTAAAAGAAGGTAGCACAATGATTCGCGTAGGCAGTCTTATTTTTGGTGAGAGAAATTACAATAATTAATTCTGATATAAAAAGCAAAAGTCTGTCGCTACACTGAGTAAGACAGACTTTTATATATTATCTATTTCTGCCATATTTCTCATGGCTAGAAACCCAGTCTGAAGACGAAATAGCAGAACCAAGTGAAATCTCACCTGCAAGTGCCACTGCTGCCACAATTTCTGCCAGTTTATTTACCTTATTCTTACCATCGCAACCTAATATTCTTAAACACTCTTGCTGAGTTGGCAAAGCTGTACCTCCACCAAAAGTTGCTACAATAAGCGATGGAATAGTGAGAGACAGATATAAATCTCCCTCTGGAGTGAGTTCCGAATAAAAAATTCCTGCTGAAGATTCCGCCACATTGGCTACATCTTGCCCAGTTGCGATAAACATGGCTGTAATCGCATTAGGAGAATGCGCGCCATTATTATTTGCCCCACAGAAAAAGGCACCTAAAGTAGCAATATTAGAATGGTAATTTAACTTCTCTGGCTCTACGCGCATATGCTGAATTAACACATCTCGCTTCACTGTACACTCAGCAATTACCCTTTTACCACGAGTTCTCATTACATTAATTTGAGATGCTTTTTTATCTGTCGCAAAGTTAGACTCCAAATAAAAATTAGTTATACCATCTGAATAATGATCGAGAATCCAGCTACATGCCGCAAAGGTTGCTCTGCCAACCATGTTTTGTCCGGCAGCATCACCAGTAGAATAATTAAAGCGCAAGTAAACAAACTTGTTACTCAAATAAGGATCGATATAGAGTAGCTTAGCAATGCTAGAAGTTGACTCTGCATGATCTCTAATTTCATCCATGTTATCGTTTACCCAAGCGACAAATTCTCTACATTTTCTCGCATCTTCAAAAACAAACACTGGCGCTCTTTGCATCGCATCTCCAACTACAGTTACCATAGCTCCCCCGCTCAAGTTCATTACTTTAATACCTCTGTTGTAAGAGGCAACCAAAGTACCTTCTGATGTCGCCATGGGAATTATAAACTCACCCTGTGCATGCTCTCCGTTTATTTGAACAGGCCCGGCAAAACCCAATGGAATTTGCGCTACGCCAGTAAAGTGCTCTATATTTCCTTGTGTGAGGTGTGGATCAAAAGAATAGGAAGCTGTATGCTCCATTTTTACACCAGTAAAAGACTCCACAAAACTTTGCCTCTGTTTTATTGCTTCATCACTGTAATCATCCGTTTCGTTGCGAGGTATGCGGATAATATCTTCATCGCCACTAGCAATAGAATCTTCAACTTTTAATGTGAGTTTGCCGAATGGTTTTACTTCAAACTTAATTTCTATTTTATGTTTCCCTTCTTGTAATGGCTCTCCTTTTACCAATACATTCATCTTTCTTTTTAAAGGAAACTCTACAGGGTTTGATGCAGAAATATCATTTATCCCCAACTTCTCTCCTTCTCCCAGATCAACTAAAATCGCCTCATCATTTATTAA
The DNA here is from genome assembly GCA_002729595.1 of Thalassovita sp. Lineage (GTDB taxonomy): Bacteria > Bacteroidota > Bacteroidia > Cytophagales > Flammeovirgaceae > Chondrinema. Next base: position 5,636 of record PBYL01000461.1, read on the forward strand.
GGTACCATCAATAATAATAGCTTTAATCTCAATAATTTTACAATCACTTAGTCTGTTTTTTAATCCAAAGCGATAACCGCTAGCAGTATTTTCTAGGCTACCATTTGTATATAGTTGCTTCAGTATAAGACTGGGAATAATAGTCATTACGTGTGTGTTGTTTAAGTAAAAAAATACTTTAGGTAATTCGCAATTTAGATTAAAAAACTCAATCAATCAGGAAGACTTCATTTTTTCCATCCTACTCTATCTACTATCTTAAAATCTTCTTTTTGTTCTAATATTTTAAGATAATTTTCTAAAAGTTTCAATTCTTTATCTTCACAATTACCTTCAAAGGGCTGTATTATAAAATAATTTTCCGGATTATAATTAAATTAATGATAATCCGGAAAAATAAACAGTATTTAGGCGTTTTTTAAAGCTTAATATTTCCAACTAGTTATATCTGCGCCTGCTGGTGCCGATACTTTTATTCTTTCTGCAATCTTTGGAATAAACATTTGATGATATCTAAGTCTAGAAATATGGTTTGGATTTTCATGATCGCCATTCCAACAGTGCTCAGCTCTATCACCATAATCTACATCGCCTTCGTAATAAGGATTGCTAGTATTTTCTAAAAATTCTTCGGTGAGGTATACCGCATTATTGAGATAGTAATTATCCATATCGCCACAATAGATATTGATTTTACCTTTTAATTTGGGGCCAAGCGTTTCCCAATCTCGCTGCATTATATAAGTAAGGTCAAAGTTTTCTTTCCAATAGTCAGCTACCTCTTTGTCTATTTCACCGGTGAGTTTATCCCAGATAGGTTTAGGATAACCATCTTCACCCTGAGGAGAATAAACCGCTTGCCAAATATCCCACTGTTGCCCAGATCGCCCTTTTGTACCTAAAGCCAACTCCCTCAAATTCATATCGCGCAATGTGGCAGTTATATGCCCCAAATAATCGCGGTGCCCCGGTCTTTCTGTTTCGTTAAAATTGCTGTTTAAGAAGTAAGCATTCTCATCATCATACAAATTCACCACTGTGTAAGCTCTAAAATCTATCGGATCTGGACAAGCCGCCCAACAACCATTATACTCATCTGGATACAATACTTGTACAGCCAATGCTTCCCAGCCGCCAGTAGAACCGCCATAGGTAAACCTTGCCCAACCTTCTCCAATACCTCTGTATTTCTCTTCGATGTATGGCAACAACTCATAAGTAATTGCATCTCCATACGGCCCTTGGCTCGCTGAGTTTACAGCATAAGAATCGTCGTAATAAGGTGTTGGATGCTGAATGGTAATTAAAATTACTCGTGGGAAATCTGGGCCAGTCCAAGTTTTATAAAAGTTGTATTCTTCTTCCTGCACAATTTTATTATATCCATCTACATGAAAACGCTCACTGTAAACTGGCTTTAAATTAGGGTCTGGAGGTGTAGTTCTAAAGCCATCAAAGTCGTACGGAAAATGCCCATGCATAATTACCAATGGATACTTAGCTTCTGGATGTTCATCAAAACCTTCTGGTAGTAGAATATTTGCCCCCAAATACATATCTCTTCCCCAAAACTCACTCAGCTTCTCACTTTTCATTTTTATATGCTTGATGTACTTGGTGTCTTCGGGCGCTTTAATAGCAGGAATTTCTTTATCGAAAGTCAAAGAAATAGTTTCTGATGATGTTGGATCAATGCTAACTTCTTTAGGAGTTGAATATAAATTTCCGGGTTTACGGTTCCATTGCTGGCCTTCGCCTTGATCCATCGGCAGTTTTACTTTATGACCAGTAGACAGATTAAATGTTTCGTATTTATTCAGTAAAACTTGAACATGATAAGTGCCTTTTTTTACTTCTGCAAGACTCTGTATTGGGTAACCAAATGCATCTGCATTAATGGTAACAGCTTCACCGGGTTTCCAATCTTCTACATCTATACCGAAAACCAGTTGTGTTCCCGGCCCATCACTTATCTGAAATCTTGGTTCAGCAGTAGTATCTTGAGAGAGCATTACTAACAGCCTGCCATCTAGTGGCTGCGCACTTTGCTCTTCAGAAAAAGTTACAGAGAATGTGAGTCCGGCTTTTTGAGATTTATCTGGCGATTGGCACTGATAAAATAAAGCCATAATACAGCAAAGGAATGCCACTTTTAGCATCCTTACTCTTAAAAAATAATCCATAGTTATTGTTGATTGTTGTGTAAAAATCCTGTAAGCAATATACTAAAGCTTGGGTAAATGCGGGGTACTCAGATTTAATAAAATGCGATTCTCAGCATATTTATTCGGTGAGAGATGAGATGCTAAAACAGCGATTTCAGGCTATGCTAGGTTTGGCTTCTTGTTAAGAATTATATAATTTGAACCATTAATTAAATTCCAAACTTTTCAATGTAAACAAAGGTTTCTACAAAGTAACATCAGCATTTTTGAATTATACATAAGCGCATATTTTTTAACTCATTTATATGAATTATACAGATATTCCACATGAAAAGCTAAAGCAGATTAAAACACTCAGTGAATTAAAATCTGCGGGCTACACACCTAAAACTATCAAACAAGAACTACGCGACAATCTTATTGCTAAACTAAAATCAAAAGAACCTGTTTTTGAGGGTATACACGGCTATGAAGATACAGTAATTCCTGAAATACAAAGGGCAATTCTTTCTATGCACGACATAAACCTATTAGGTTTAAGAGGTCAGGCAAAAACAAGACTCGCCCGTATGATGATAGAACTCTTAGATGAATATGTGCCAGTTATTGAAGGTTCGGAGCTAAACGACGATCCATTAAAACCACTTTCAAGATTTGGCAGAGATGTAGTGAAAGAGAAAGGTGACCACACACCAGTTGTATGGATGCACAGAAGCGAAAGATATACAGAAAAATTGGCTACACCAGATGTATCTGTTGCCGACCTTGTAGGTGACGTAGACCCAATTAAGGCTGCAAGTCTTCATTTACCATATTCAGACGAAAGAGTAATTCACTACGGATTAATACCAAGGTCTAATAGATGTATTTTCGTAATTAATGAATTGCCAGATTTACAGGCAAGAATACAAGTTGCACTGTTTAATATTTTGCAAGAAGGTGATATCCAGATAAGAGGATTTAAACTCAGACTTCCGCTTGATATTCAGTTTGTGTTTACAGCCAACCCAGAAGATTATACCAATAGAGGTAGTATTGTAACTCCACTAAAAGATAGGATTGATAGCCAGATTATTACCCACTATCCTAAAAATCTTGAAATTGGTAAGAAAATCACGCAGCAAGAAGCTCATGTTAAAACTGAGCAGCAAGGTTTGGTAGAAAGCAACGAGATTGCCAAAGATATGATCGAGCAGATTGCTTTGGAAGCCAGATCAAGCGAATACATCGACGAGAAAAGTGGTGTTTCTGCAAGGCTAACCATCTCTGCTTATGAAAACCTCATTAGCTCTGCAGAAAGAAGAGCACTGATTAATGGTGAGTCTAAAACCAGTATCCGTGTTTCTGACTTTTGGGGTGTAATTCCATCCATTACCGGAAAAGTAGAGCTTGTTTACGAAGGTGAGCAAGAAGGTGCGGGCATTGTGGCTCAAAACCTTATTGGTAAAGCCATTAGAAATCAGTTTATTCAGTATTTCCCAGATCCAGAAAAAGAAAAGAAAAAGAAGAGCGAAAGCATTTATAAAAGCATGTTCGACTGGTTTGGCGATGGAGGAACTGTAGATATTTTAAATGATGCCAGTAACAGTGAGTATAAAAAAGCACTAACTGAAATTCCAGGTCTTAAAGAGATGATTAAAAAGAAATTCTCTGATAAAACCGAAGATGAGAAACTCTTCTTAATGGAATTTGCCTTACACGGACTTGCAGAATACTCTATGCTTAGCAAGAAATTCTTAATAAGTAAGACATCCTTCTCAGATTTGCTCAGTAGCATGTTCTCTATGCCATCTGACTTTGAAGATGACGACGAGGATTAAATTGTACTTTATTAAGAAACATACATAAATTTAAGGAGCTGGCTTTCAATTGAAATGCCAGCTTTTTTATTTTACATACCTAATATAGGATATTTATTTTTATGTAAAACAGATGGGTATTAAGAATGGGTTAACAAAATTTTTAAGAATTAATCTGAAATTATTACATAAAAATTATTTTAATCAATATGATATTTCTCACATTTGTTTAAATAGCCATTCTATAAAACTATGACGTTTTAGCAGAGTAATTTTAAAGTTATAATCAAAAACTTAGCATTTACACCACTCTATTATAGGTATAAAACCTGCTATTTCCTTGTCGGTAAATGCATTATAAATACATTCAAGTTTATGCGATAACATTGCAAAAATTACGAATTCTTACATTAGCACAATATGCAAGATTTTTCCTCAATGCTCCTGCTCGCTATATTTATTCAAAAAACCCCTAAATTTTTCACTAAAGTCATTTTTAATCCGAAAAGCAATTAGAATGAGAACGGAAATGCAAATACTAGCTGAGAAGCTGGAAACACACCGTTTTGAGCTGGATTTGAGCGTTCGGGAACTGCAGGAGACCAACCAGTCTTTGAAAGAAAGAGAGGAGTACCTCTATAACATGATAGAACATGCCTCAGAGGGCATTATGACTGTTAACAGATTAGGATTAATCATTTCTGCTAACACAGTTGTATGCAACCTTTTAGGTTATGATAATTATTCCTTAATAGGGAAACCACTCAACCTGTTTTTGAATGAATCCACAAAACGGGACTTTACCAGCTTTTTAACACAAGGAGGTGAAAGCGATCTCCATTTTAAAGCAGAAACATTATTAAACCATAAGTCGGACAAGGACGCAGTACCTGTTCAACTTTCTATAAATGCTTTAAAAAACTCTAAAGACAAGAAGTTTCTGGTAATCTTAACAGATTTAAGCCAGATCAAAAAGATACAAAAAGACCTCGACCAAGAAAAAGCAGAGAAAGAAGCACTTCTAAAAATTAATGAAGAGCTAGATCAGTTTGTATACCGAGTTTCACACGATTTAAGAGCTCCTTTGGCTTCTTCTATTGGTTTGATAGAATTGGCTAAAAATGAGCCTGACAGAGATAAAATCGCCGAATACTTGGAGTTACAGAAAAAGAACCTGCTAAGACTTGAGGATTTTATTGGCAATATTCTATCATTTTCAAGAAATACCAGAAATGAGATTACACGTAATAAAATTTCATTTCAAGATATTGTGAGTGATTTAATGGAGCAATTCTCTTTTAGTGAAGCAGCGTCTAAAGTAATATTCAATACTTCTATTTGCCAAAAGTCTGATTTTGTGAGCGATCAAATGAGGTTGAAAATTATTTTGAGCAATCTTATTTCTAATGCTATTAAATATAGCGACCCCACAAAAGACGAAAATATTGTAAACCTTATAATTAAGGTAGACGAGAATTTTGCTGAGATAAAAATATCAGATAATGGTATTGGTATCCAACAAGAATACCACGAGAAAATATTCCAGCCATTTTTTAGAGCAACAGACTACAATACCGGCTCTGGTGTTGGTTTGGCGCTAGTAAAAGAAGCTGTTAATAAAATTATGGGTAGTGTTTTAGTTTCTTCTGAATATAGAAAAGGAACCACATTTACCCTGCACATACCATCTTTAAAGTGAACCAAATGTCCTAGGAAAAGTTAGGTGGGTTTTAACATGATACTCTAATGCATCGTTGCCCACCAGTTTCCTAAATCCTTTAATATCAATTTCTGTAATAACCCCACTTTGAAGCTTCATTACCAAATCTTTATAAGAAGCATACAGATAGTTTTCCTCATTTAGTCTTAAGTAAATCTCCTTCACCGCATCAGCTTCATAAGAAACTTTTATCTCCTGTATGCTTAAATCTTCTTGATTGGCTTTGTATGTTTTATAGCCAGCACCTTCATCTATATCATAAGATTGCAACAACACTGGCTTGTTAATATCTGCCTCTTTAAAAAGTTGAAGTTCTTTTTCCCAAACAGGATAATTTTCATCATTTGGATTCAACTCAATCTTTTCTTCCCCTCCTTTTAGCAATACTTCTTTGGTAACCTGCGGAGCGCTTGTTTCCAGTTTCGAAAGTGAATCTAATAAATCAATTTGCTCTTGGGTAAATGCTGGCAAATCGAAATATGGCTTTTCGGCTAACTGGGTATTTTCATCTACCTCAACACATGCATTTAAAAGGAAAAGGCCGAAAATGATGGGATATATATATCTGGCAATCATGTATTTCTATTTAAAATTTTTTATCATTAACCTGAACATAAAGCATCAAATACAGATTGGTCATGCAGGAAAATTCAATGCACGAAGCTAGCAAAAAATTATTTGAATATCTCTATCTACTCGAAACAGCTCAACAAGCAGATGCCATTATTGGTTTCGGTCATTTCGATTTGAAGATTCCTGAAAGATGCGCGCAGCTGTATAAAGATGGTTTTGCGAAACAAATCATTTTAACTGGAGGTATTGGAGCAGGTACCGCAGATTTAGGAATGCCAGAGGCCAATGTTTTTAAAGAATACATCATTCAGAATGATCCACAAATACCAGAAACAAGCCTAATTACCGAAAATAAATCTACCAATACCGGAGAAAATTTGAGATTTACAATTGCCATTCTAAAAGAAAATTATCCCGCAATTTGGGAAAAAATCGAATTTGGAAAGGTACTGATTGTGGCAAATCCATTTAGGCAACGAAGGGTGTATTTAACTGCAAGAAAAATTCTTCCCAATACTGAATTTATTAATTGCCCCCCACCCACTTCATTTGAAGCAGAATATGAGTTATTCAATTCCAAAGGGCAAGATTTAGCAGCACAAATTCCGGGTGAGGTTAAAAGAATAATGGAATATCCGGCAAACGACTGGATTGTGAATGAGCCGTTGCCTACAGTTATTAAAGAAACTTACGAGCAACTTAATGCAAACTAAGATATATGCTAGCTTAATTCTTCTTTTTTAATTTACCTCTTTTTTTAGAAGAACTTCTTCGCTTGCTAGAAGATGTACTTAGCGGACAGTTCATTTTAATTCTATCGTCTGTATTCTGTCTTCTATTTAGCCAATTATCGCTGCTATAATTTAACCTGATAGAGATTTCGTGAGAACTGTCTTGTATGCCTGTACCCGTAAAGTTATAATCATAACTGTAACTAAAATGCATAAAAGTGCCCCATACATCCACATTGAGTAAAGATGCAATAAATGCAACTGATGATGAATTAATCAATTTATCGTTAGGGGAATTTCCTGGAACACCTCTGTATTGTGCTTCAAGAGAATATAAAGAAGCATATGAGAAACCGGCAGAAATATCTAATTGCTCGCTTCCCTCCTGCCTTCTGTAATTGGCTGATGCTAAAAAGTTGATGTCGTATAAAACAGGTACTGGTAAATTAATACCTCCATGCACACTCCATCTAAATGGACTGTGGTATTCATTTAACAAAACACCTTCTCTATTTTTAAATAACTGATCGATGTGATGCATAGAAAAACCACCCCAGAAAATCTCATTATAAAAAGCCAAACCTGATGAAAAACTTGGAAAACTGTAAACCATACTACCCGCCTCAAAAGCAGAAGGATTATCATACAGTAATTCATCTACAAAAACCAGTTGGTCAAAATCCAAAGTTCTGCTGAAATAGCTCACTTGCAAAGCCGGTTGAAACACCATAAACTTGGTGGGAATACGCCAACCACCTGTTACAGAAATGCCACTCGTTTTATATAATGATCCATCTGCCCCACTTATACTTTCGTTAGTAAAATGAGCGCCAAAAGTGAACATAGCATTAGATGAATAATCGAAAGAAGCATTAAATGCATTTAGAGGAGTATCAAAAACAGGATACCACTGCCTGCGGTAATGGGTTCTAAAAGTATATTCGCTACCAGATAAACCTGTAAATGCAGGATTCAGATAAGTAGGTGAATTTCTGAATTGTGTATACTGCACATCTTGTCCATAAACATTGAATGCAGCAGCCAATAGCACAATTACACACAAAAAATTTCTAAAGTATATCTTTATCATAAGCACCTAGTCAAGCAAGTAGAGTAAAAAAACTTTGGCAACCGGCTCTATTTTGTCGCCAAGCCTGCAACCACCATAAGAAACTACACCTTTATAAACTCCGGCAGGCATAGCAGAACCTGCAAATCGACCATCCCAACCTTCTTCCGTATCGTGAGTCTGGAAAACCATTCTATCCCATTTGTCATAAATTCTCAAGTCGTATTCTTCTACAAATTCAGTCTTGAGCATAAACAGGTCGTTTTGACCTCCATTGAAAGGAGAAAAAGCCAGTTTTCTTCCATCTTCTGGTAAATAAACCAGTGGGTTACAACAGTCTTCAATTTCAAATGGAAGGCTTATGGTTTCTATACAACCATCTTTTGTTTCGGCTGTGAGGGTAATTTCGTAGGAGCTTATTCCTTCATCTTCATTATAAATAAATTGCTGAACCGGAATATCTTCGAAACCTTCGTAGGTATTACCATTTCCAAAATCCCAGTATAACATGCCATTTGAAGGGTCTGTCGGATAATTTGATTCGTTCTCTACAGAGATATACCAAATCCCGCAAACAGCATCTTTATTAATTGAAAAGCTAATTTCTGGACCTTCTACAACATTTATGGTTTCTTCAATTACTTCAGTACAACCAGATAAATTAGGCTCACTGAAAACCTCAAGTGTTACCGTATTGATTCCTTCTGTTTCGAATACCCATTCAGGTGAAGCACTTAATGAATTAAATACGTTTGTGCCATCACTAAATGTCCAGCGATAGCTTTTAGCATCTGTAGAAGTATTGTTGAAAGTGATCGTCTGGCCTATACAAATTACACTGTTTGATGCTTCAAAACTGGCTTGCAAGTCAGGAATCACAATTTCTTGAGTAAATGTTCCAGGGCAATTGTTAATAGGGTTTACAACAGTTAAAGTCACTTCGTAAGTACCTGGTCGATTATACGTTTTTGCCGGAGGATTTACACCCTGAAATGTTTCGCCATCTCCGAAATCCCAAGTGCTACCTATTGCATCCTCAGAAGTATTTACAAAGGTAATCGGTGAACCTGCGCATAACTCTCCTTCCACCTCAAATGAAGCCTCGAGTGTGGGCAATACATTAATAATAGTTGTGAAGGTATCTGTTCTGCCAAAATCGTAGGCGACAATTAAACTAGGTTCATAAACTCCTTCTTCTTGGTAAGTATAAGTTTGATCGGCTCCGCCAGAAGTTCCATTTCCCTGTACATCTCCCCAAAGCCAGACAATTGCCAAAGCATCTGTAAGATTGGTAGAGAAGTTAACCGTTAATGGTTCGCATCCCACAACTGGACTTACCTCAAAAAACACATTCGGATAAACTGTAATTTCTTTACTAATGGTAGATGTATTACATTCGTTTTGGGCAGTTAGTGTAACTGTATAAGTGGTATCAGTTGCACCAAAATACACAAAGTTGTGAATAACAGCAGTAGTATCATTTACTATAACTGGATCAGTTCCATCTCCAAAATCCCAAGTATAACTATCAGCTGTACCTGTTGAAAGGTTTGGAAGGCTAACTGGTAAATTAGAATAAACTGTATCAGCCGGAACTGCAAAATCTGCATTTACATTTGCTTTTACTTCAACAGAATCTGTAATGGTAAAAATACCACAAGCAGTAACAGCTTCCATTGTAACATAGTAAACTGTATCTCCTAATACTCCTGCCTCATAAGTTTGATTCGCAGGTGATGATTGATTACTGGAATTTCCATTTCCGAAATCCCATTGATAGGTTACATTGTTATCTACATTGTCATTCGTGAAACCAACCTCTACTGGCGTACAGTTGTTATCTGCCGCAATATCTAATGAAAAAGAAGGGTTGAAAACCTCGCCTTGCACGTCAACAGTTTGAGAAATTTCATTTACACAACCATCACCAGAAGTAATTCTTAGGGTGATTTCATATGTTCCTGCTGTGTTGAATAGAAAGTCTGGCGCTCTTTCATCTGAATAAAAAGTACCATCTATTTCCCACTCATAAGTATTGTCTGGCAAATCTTCACTTAAAACATCAGGAGTAAAATCTGAACCAACACAAATACTAGGCGGAATATTAAATTCTGGTTGAGGTAATTCGTGAACCACTACTATTTGTGTAAATACTGGCTCACATCCATTAGGCTGTGAAAACCTGTAACTTATTTCGTGGCCGGCTTCGTTGGCTCCTGCAATGGCAGGGTTAAACATACCATCTGCTGAAATTGCGCCAGCAGGCAAACCCGGAGCCTCCCAAACTCCTGTTCCAGGGCTATTAATCTCTACATCTAATTGAAAGGGAGCACCATCTACACAAATCTCTGCATCTGGAAGTGTAACATCTGGCAATGGTAAAACTGTAATTTCAATCTCTTGTACATCTTCGCATCTACCTCCATTAATCCCTCTAACAATATAAGTAGTTGATTGTAATGGCGTTGCCACAACCGTTGCGCCAGTTGTTGTATTTAAACCTTCTGCAGGCTCCCAAATATATTCTTCTGCACCAGAGACTGTTAATGTAATTGGTTCTGATGGACAAATCTCAATTGCAACAGAATTATCAACATTTAAGCTTACTTCAGGATATGGCACTTGCGACACTTCTACCACTTCAGACTCAACGGCACAACCATCTTGACTAACTAATACAGAATATTCTCCTTCAGCAGAAACATTTAATGTTTGATTTGTTGCACCAGTAATCTCAGTTCCATTCAATAACCATTGATATGTTAAGCCCACTCCTTCATTTGCTTCTAGAATGGCAGCAATCGTTTCATCTTCGCAAAAGACAACCTCTGTTTGTGGAGTAATCTCTGCAATTGGTGCAGGTTTAATTACCAATTCTGCTTCTGCTGAGGTTTTAGTACAATTACCTAATGTTACTCTCACTGAATACAAACCCGGTTCACCTCTGGTAATCGTAGAGCCAGATTCGTTTTGAATTACTTCTCCATTAAAAAACCATTGGTACGTAGCACCTGCCACTTGTTGTGTGGATAGCTCTAATGTCTCATTTTCACAAACGGCTGGCGTAATTGGGTTAATTACCGGATTTGCTAAGTTTATTATTTCAATACTTTCTGTAACTGTAGCATTTCCACAGTCATTACTAATCGTAATAGAAATATCATATGTGCCTGCCTGTAATGTAAAAGGTGCTGGATTAGCAGTATTAAAATCTGCGGCAGCTGCTGGATTTGCTGTACCATTAGTTCCGGTAATTTGCCACTGATAACCTGAAACACCTAAAACTTCTGTTTGCACAGAAAAATCTACAGTAGCTGGTGCACAAGTAGCAATATTCTCTAAACCAACAATAGTGATATCTTCTTCTGCTGGTATATCAGGAACAATAATAGTTACACAGCTATTTTCTGAGCCACAATTACTTTCTGTAGTAAGATTTAATCTATATGTACCAGCTTCTGTAAAAGTAATTACATCTTCATTTTCACCTGAACGTCTAGTGCCATTAGAAAAAGTAGCACCTGTTGCTGGTGAAATATCCCAAGTTTCTGTAAGACCACCACCAGTAGAAATACTTCTGATTGGGACAGTAAGTGGTCTTGTACAAGCATTTAATGGAATAAATACATCACCCACACAATCTTCGATTGTCATTACATTTCCGGGATTGCCAATTTCAAAAATTGGAACAGGTGGGCCATTTATAGTTACGCTCCTTGTAAGTTCATAAACTCCACACTCTTGTACAACTGTTAGTACAACCTCATAAACTCCCACATTAGGAAAACTGTGATCTAATGGATCTTTCTCTTCTGTACTGATAACTGTACCATCTCCAAAGTCCCAGATATACTCTGCAGTAGTCTCGCATTGGAAGTTGAAACCATCCGTCGAAGTATTTAGAAAAGTGAGCGGTTCATTTACACAACCTTCTTCAAGATTAGTAGCAAAACCAGGTGTAGGTGGTTGTCCAGTAATTACAGGAAAAATAGAAACTGTTTTAGGGAAAGTAGTACAGTTTGCTCCTGCCACTACTGTAAAAGTATATGCTTTTTGAGGAGTAGCACACGAAACCTGACTATAAGTATGGGTTAAAAGATGTTCTCCATCTGCATCAAGCTCGTCGTGATTTAAAGTGATTGTGGTACCATCTCCAAAATCAATCTCGTAAACTGTATTTGCATCATTACCTGTATATCCTTCTAGAACGTAACCAAAATCTATCGGATCGCAAGATTGTTCATTGCCTAAAGTAGTGGCAGTAATCGATGGTATTTTACAATTATCTTGAGCAGATAATGTGATTGAAAGATGTAAAAATAATGCACTAAATATTAGTTTATAGTTATCTGCAATGCCAAACATTGTATGCTTCTCAAAAGTAGTCGTATTTATCTTCTCTAGTAATTGTGGATTCCAGAAATAGCCAGTTTTAAAAATAGTAACATTTTGCTATAAAATTAGAAGAATTCTATATCAAATCCTTTACTAAGGATTTATTTATTCTGAATGTTACTAATCAGATAATCCAAAGTCGCTTTAAATTATTTAGCAGCAAAAATTTGTCTAGCTTTGCATGTTTGCTATTAATCTATAGCAAATTTTAGTTTTAATAAAGAAGCAATGAAAAAAGAATTTGATATTGTCTATGAAGACAATCATATCATAGCAGTAAATAAGCCAAGTGGTATTTTGGTGCAAGGTGATAAAACTGGTGATGAGCCACTTTCAGAAAAAGTAAGAGATTATATTAGAGTAAAATATAAAAAACCTGGTAATGTTTTTTGTGGTGTTATACACAGAATAGACAGACCTGTAAGCGGACTTGTAATACTAGCTAGAACTTCTAAAGGGCTAGAAAGAATGGCTAAGCTTTTCCAAGAAAAAAAGACAAAGAAAACTTATTACGCACTAGTAAGTAGTAGACCTGAACAAGATGAAGGTAGATTGATACACTGGTTGGTAAAAGATGCAAATAAAAACTTTACTCATGCCCATGAGAGACAAGTAAAAAACAGTAAGATATCTGATCTGGCTTATAAACTTGTTGGTAAAGTGGGCAACGATTACTTATTGGAAATAAACCCAGGCTCTGGAAGATCGCACCAAATACGTGCACAACTTGCAAAAATGGGTTGCCCAATTAAAGGTGATCTTAAATACGGATATAAGAATAAAAACAAAGATGGAAGAATTCATTTACATGCTTACCAGCAAGAATTTATACATCCTATAAAAAAAGAACCTATTAAGATAACAGCTCGACTACCTCAAGATCCATACTGGGATCAGGTGAGACATTTAACTGGGCGTTAAACACCTTGATAATGAATATAAAAGCCTTCTTATATTTATAAAGATTACGAATTAATTAAATCGAGGAAATTATATGATCGAAGGCTTTTAAAAAAGGCTATCCTGTTTAAATTTGTCGTATGGATAAGAAAGTTTTATTAATGATATTAGACGGCTGGGGAATTGCCAAAAACCCAGAAGTTTCTGCTGTAGATAAGGCGAATACGCCTTTTGTAGACAGCCTATATACAAAATATGCAAATAGTAAATTGGAAGCTTGTGGCAAAGCAGTAGGGCTTCCAGAAGGTCAAATGGGTAACTCTGAAGTTGGGCATATGAATATCGGTGCGGGCAGAGTAGTTTACCAAATGCTTGAAAAAATTAACATCGCAGCAAGCGATGGTAGCCTTGCCAAAAACGAAACTTTACAAAAAGCTTTCAAATATGCTCAAGAGGACTCTAGAAAAGTTCATTTTATAGGTCTTGTATCTAATGGCGGAGTTCACTCTCATATCGACCACGTAAAAGGATTACTTACTGCAGCTTCTGAGTTTGGTTTAGAAGAAGTGTATGTTCATGCATTTACAGATGGTAGAGACTGTGCGCCAGATAGCGGTTACGGTTTCATCGAAAGCCTTTCTGAACACATGAAACAAACCACTGGTAAAATTGCTAGCTTAACTGGTAGATATTATGCCATGGACCGCGATAAGCGTTGGGAAAGAGTGAAGTTGGCTTATGATGCTATGGTTAAAGGAGAAGGCAAAAAAGTGGTTAACTTCCTTGATGGTATTAAAGAATCTTACGATGAAGGTGTTTCCGACGAATTTATCAAGCCACTTGTTGGTGTAGATGATTTAGGTGAGCCTGTAGCAAAAATTCAAGATGGTGATGTAGTTATCTGTTTTAACTTTAGAACTGATAGAGGTAGACAAATCACTGAAGCTCTTTCTCAAAAAGATTTCCCTGAGCAGGACATGAAAGCGCTTGATCTTCACTATATCACAATGACTGAGTATGATGATACTTTTAAAAATGTATCAGTAATATTCGATAACAAAAATATAGAAAAAACACTTGGTGAAGTACTTGAAGGTGCAGGCAAAAAGCAAATCAGAATTGCTGAAACAGAGAAATATCC
>PBYL01000462.1 GCA_002729595.1 Thalassovita sp.
AATTAGCACAAGGTTTGAGTTATACTACTATTGCAAAAAACATTTTCCTCTCTCCTAGTACCGTGCGTAAACACATCGAAAATATTTACAAAAAACTCCAAGTGCATAACAAGCTAGAAGCAGTGCAAAAAGCCAGAAGACAAAACTTGATTTAAGTTTAATTCAGTTGTATGCTAATTTTATATTAGAAGTAATCTCTATCAATTTGCCCTTAATTTGTTAAATTGGCTTTCCCAAAGTATCAAATAACATAGCAGATTTGGAAATTAAAACTAGCTACAAAAGATAGAAATAAAATGACTGAAATAAAGCAAACAGCCTTTTGTAATCATTGCAAATGTGAAGTAAAAGGAAACTTTTGCCCGAACTGTGGAAATCCTCGCAAACTAAAACGGATTAACAGTCAATACATCTTATCTGAAATAGCTAGTGTATTTAACTTCCACAAAGGCATTTTATATACCATTAGAGAGCTCTTGCTGCGACCAGGAAAAAGTATTCAGTCTTTCATACACGAAGACCGAAAAAGGCTAGTAAAACCAATCATCTTTATACTGATTTGCTCTTTAACTTATACCCTCTGCCAGCAATATTTTCAATTTGAAGATGGCTATATCAAGGCAAATGGTTTAGAAGAATCTGCAACTTCAAAAATTCTTGAATGGATACAGAAAAACTATGGCTATGCAAATATTCTAATGGCCGTTTTTATCGCATTTTGGATTAAAATCCTTTTCAGAAAGCATAATTACAACTTCTTTGAAGTATTGATTTTGCTATGTTTCGTAATGGGAATTGCCATGCTTATTTATTCAGTTTTTGGAATATTTGAGAGCATTTCGCATCTAAAAGTATTGCCGTTTGGCTCTTTTATTGGGTTCATTTATCTATCTTGGGCAATTGGACAATTTTTTGACAAAAGCAAAAAACTCAATTACTTTAAAGCTTTCTTGAGCTATATACTAGGAATGCTTACAGCCATAATTTTAACAATTGCAACAGGTATATTAATAGATTTATTGATTAAGAGATGAAATCGCCCTGCTATTCTATTACCTAATTGACTCTTTGTATTTTGTATCTTAATACCATTTTTTGTAAAATTATAGTAGCATCATTCGATGGTTTCTATTGAGTTTAATCCAAGTTTCAAATCAAAATAAACCACATTTTATAAGGGATTACTATGTACAAATTGATTAAGATTCATGCAGATACCAAACTGGATACTATAAATATTTCTAGTAGACCTCAAGCGAGTTTTGTGCTTTTATTACTTGCCTGCTTTGCTGGATTGTGTACCATCCCATTCACAGATTTCCGAAACGATATTTTTTCTTATGTAGGTGTTTTTTTTGTATTTGGTGGAACGTTATACTATCTCGTTACAAACTTTCAAATTGTAACTTTCGAAAATAAAACGAATATAAAAGTTAGAAAAGGATTCAGTACTTGGAACATCCCGTTTGAGTCTGTAACTGGTGGTTATACTACCTATTATCAAAGAAAAAATCAAAAAAGTCTAGAGACTACGCACTTCCTAAATTTTGAATTACAAGTCAATTTACCCGAAAACAAATACAATTGGGTAAAAAACGGAACAACCAATATATTCCATTATGCATTTAGCCATTGGGGGCATGATCAAGAAGATATTTGGAAAAAACTCAATAATATTCTCGACGAAAAAGGCATCCCAAACCACACTAAAAATTAGTGTGTATTTTTTCTCTATAAAATTTAAATACCCTAGTGCAAACCTCTCAATTATTAGCAATAACCCCTAAAATGAAAAACATCATTTTCATTTTCCTATGTGTAATCAGTTTTAAAACAGCTATTGCTCAACCAAATTTATCAGAAACAGAAAAGCTTGCTGCCACAGCAAAAGTTTGGGGCTTTTTAAAGTATTATCATCCCAATGTAGCAGCAGGGAAATTCGATTGGGACCAACAATTATTTGATATTTTACCCTCTGTCCAAAAAGCAAATAACAAAGCAGAACTATCTAAAATCTATTCAGATTGGATCGAAACTTTAGGTCAAATCAAACCCTGCAAAAAGTGCCAAGAAAATGATGAATTAACTCATTTTGAAAAGAACTTTGATCTCACTTGGTTAGAAGATGACAAGCATTTCACTAAAGAACTGACTGAAAAACTCAAGTTTATCGAGCAAAATAGGTTTCAAGGTAAACACTATTATGTGAGTACGAAAGGCAAATTAAACCTGCTAGAAATCACCAACGAAAAAGTATACGAGAACTTCGATTGGACAAACAGACCACTAAGACTACTTTCTCTTTTTAGATACTGGAACACGATTGAATATTTCTACCCACATAAATATGCACTAGATACAGACTGGGATTTAGTACTCACTCAGATGCTACCGAAGTTTTCCAGTACAAATTCAGAATTAAACTACCACTTAGCCATGTTGGAGCTTGTAGTAGATATTGACGATAGCCACGGCTACTTCACTACTAATGTAATTCAACAACATTTTGGTTTAAAACAGATTCCCGCTTCTTTTAAAATTATTGATGAAAAATTGGTCATAAACGGTATTTACGACGATTCGTTGGCAGCTTTAAACGATATTAAAATCGGCGATGTAATTACTAAAGTGGATGGAGTTGATATAGCTGAGAAATTGAAACAAAACTTGAAATACATTAATGGCGCTAATTACAGCACAAAACTCGTATATGCCTTTGGCAAAATCTTAAATGGTTCTACAGATAGTATTGAAGTAAAAATTACCAGACAGGGTGAAACTAAAAACCTTAATCTGGCAAGATATACTTATGATAAATTCAACTACAATGCAAAGCCAGAACCTTGGAAGAAAATGGAAGACGATATTGCTTACATTAACCTTGGAGCCATTAATGGAAAAGAATTGATTGAAGTACTCGATGAAATACAAAATAGCAGAGCGTTGATTCTTGACCTCAGAAGATATCCACCGAATTTTTATGGATACACGCTCAGAAATTTTTTAGGAGCTAGAGAAAGTATAATCGCTAAACAGATAAACTCTGACTTAAACTATCCTGGAAAATATATTCTTACTGACCAAGATGAAATTCGAACAATGCCTTCAAAATTTAATGGGAAAGTGGCTCTGTTAGTTTGTGAAACTACACAAAGCCGAGCAGAATATACCGCATTGTGGATTCAAAATGGATATAATGTAACAACATTCGGCAGCCAAACCGCAGGTGCAGGAGGTATGATGATTCAACAGGAGTTTGTTGGAGGTTTTAAGAGTTACTTTACCAGTTCTGGAATCTTTTATCCCGATATGTCGCCAGTACAAAGAAAAGGTGTGAAGATAGATATTGAAGTAAAGCCAACGATACAAGGTATTATTGATGGCAAAGACGAAGTACTCGAAAAAGCAATTGAGTTTATCAATAGCAGTGAATAATTAATGCTTATAAAAGCAGAGTCTACAACGATTCGGAATGTAGACTCTGCTTCATACTCAATTAACTAAATCTCCATTAAGCACAAGTTTATAATTGGCAAGTTTGCCTTTGGGCTCAACTTTATAAGGTACTCCATCAGGTACTTTCACATTCATGATGAGCAAATCACCTGAAATCTTCCAATCTACATGCACCAAACCCAATGGATGCGGCACTGTTCCTTTAGCCCAAGTGAGCAACTCAGATTGAGGATTAATGTGGATAGTTTCTCGCTCAAACTGCTGATAGTAACCTAATTGTACACCAAGTGCTTCGGTAGAAAGAAAAAAAGTAGGATGCGAACTCCAAGCATGGCTTCCGGTACCACCTTCTGCCCCTTCTGGTCTCACCAAATCGAAATGCTCCCATGCGGTATCATCTCCTTTATAAATCATTCTTGCCCAGTATTTTTTGATGAATTTTTCTGCAATATCTGCTCTGCCTTCTTTGTAAAGTGCAGAGAGCACATAAAAACTTCCATACGGAGTAGTTTTCCTTTTATGAAATTCTTCTCCAATGTCTTCTAGTTCAGTATCAAGAAACTGCATCACCTTTTCATCTTGTGAAGTAGAAGCTACATCGTAAAGTACTGGTAAAGCATTAGAAGTGGGATAATAATGATCAACCTTAACTCCTTCATGGAAACCATCAAAGAAAGCATTTTTTTCTTCATCCCAGAATTTCTCAGTAATTACCTTATCAAGCTTGTCTGCTTCTTCTCTAAAGAATTTTGCATCATTTGGTTTTCCTAATTGATCAGCAAAACAGGCAACATCATTTAAGGCTCTGCTTATTAATGCTTGAATTCCAGTGAGATCATCAAATCGGTCAACGGCTGTCCATTCGTAAAATACCCTTTCCAGATTTATATAACCAGCTTGCTCTTTTTTAGCAAGAATTTGATTCATGAGACTTTTATAGTCTTCGTAATACTTTTGAACAAGCGACAAATCTCCCGTGTAATCTGTATACCATTTTAGCGTAACTAACAAAATCAATGGAAAGTCATTATGCCTGTTTTGCGGCCCTTCCCACATATCTTTATGATACATTTGAGTAAAAAGTTCAATGCTTCTCTTCATCAATCGGGTATCGCCAGAAGTTGCCAAAGTGGTTGCAAACTCTGGTAAGGCATCTCCTGCATAGTGCCCACGCTCACGAAATGGCGTATCTGTGTAAGAATCTTCTGCACACACTCTTAAAGTTCGCCAACCTAGATTCCAAATTTTATTAAGCAAAGGATCGGAACTTTCAAAAGCTCCTTGCAACTCAAAAGGATACATTTGATCGAAACTACCTGCATTTAATAGTTTCGCTTTTTGACCCTTGGGAGGTGTAATGTGTATTTGCAAATATCGAAAACCATAAGGTTTAAAGGTCTCGTAATGCTGCTTGTTACTGCTTGTAATAAAGCGTGTTCCAGTGCTAATGATGTAGTTTTTGTATATCCAAGCAAGCCCAGAGTCATTCAATACTTCTGCCCAACCAATGTCTATTACTGTTCCTTCTGGTGCATCAATATCTGCGAAGATTCTTCCGAGTGTTTTACCTCCCATATCCAACACAAATGCTGTTGGCTCTGTAATAGCAATATCCTGAAAGATTTCGCCTATAGTATCTAATCTTTTGTCTAATGCAGGTTGATGCCAAACCATTTCTCTCGGAGCTGAATTTGTTAGTTCGTTAGCTTTGTGGTCTATCCACTCGAAAGCAGCTAAATCTTTGTCTTCTTTCAATTGCGCTGCTATTTCTTCTGCTTTTTTCATCTCATCTTCTTGCGCTTTATTAAACATCAACTTAGTCGATTTGAAAATGATATCGCCATTTTCTTTTTGCTTATTGGCAGAAACAATCAAACCAGCATCTTTGGGAATCGCAAAGTTAAACTCCCAACCTCCCCAAAGGGTATTGAGGTCAGCAAAGAAGTAATTCCAGCCTAGATTGAGATTTAACACAAAATTCTTTCTTACTCTGTTGATGGAATTATCTTGATTTTCAGAAGCTTCTAAAGCTTTGCCATTTAAGAAATGAGAGCCCCAATGCAAACCCACTTCAACTTCTTGGTCTTTATCAGAATAAATATAAGTGTAGGCAAAAAATCTGTAAGATGATCTGTATTGATTTTCTGATTCTTTTAGAGGTGTTACTTTTCTAAAAGTGTAAAATACTTCATCATTTTTTAAAGGATATGCACCCAATAGTTTAAAAGGTACCCGCTCATCATTAGTTAAAAAAGGCATTCTTCTTGGTGCCAACTTTCCCCAATGGCCTTGTTTTGCAATCACCAATGGTTTAAACCATTTTGAATCATCAAAATCGGCTTTATGCCAGTCTTCAGGGTCTTTTCTGCTATCGTAGATTTCCATAGGGCCACAAGCAAAAGAAAGTTGCAGAGCATCTTCATCAAAGCCCTTTGACGGAAGCATTTTCCAATCTCCCGGTGTACTCAAATCGATCTTATTTTCTCCTGTATCAATTTCGCCCCAAGCTTTAAATCCACCAATGCTTAAAGGCACTTGAAAAGTTAATACTCCATTTGAGAGCGCTTTTACAGCTATCGTATTTTTACCTGCTTTTAGATAATTGCTAATGTTCAACGAGTCGTAAACTGGTTCTGTTAGTTCAAACCTAAGCGGTCCAAAATTGACAAATGTTCCATTGATATATAGATGGTAACGAGAATCTGCAAATAGGGAAATCCATGCATCTTTGGGAGGCTTATTCAGATCAAATGAATTCCTAAAAAATACTTCTTGTTGCCTGCCTTCTCCAGTTTCATTTTTCCAGATAAAAGCTGATTCAGACTGTTGGGCTAACAGATAATTCGAACTATAGTAAAATACAAAAATCAACAAAAGTAGAGTTGGTTTGTAAGCTTTTAGCGACTGCATAAAGGGTTTTATATGATTAATTTTCGTTGATGAACTATATAAAAAATGAGGTTACTTAAAATAAGCAACCTCATATAATTTAGCTAATATCCCGGGTTTTGGACTAAATTCGGGTTATTAGCAACTTCAGTATTTGGTATAGGAAATACTAAGTTCTCATCTTTAAACTCGAAATCATCTCGGGCAGAATTAAAATCCCAAGTGGTTAGATCAATTTCTCCCATCATATACCTTCTTCTCAGATCGTACCAACGATGGCCTTCTTCACAAGCTAACTCGATTCTTCTTTCTTGGAAAATCCACTCAAGAATAGTATCTGTATCAGTTACTGAAAGATCAAGATCAGCAGGAGCTGCTGCTTCAGAGCCATCTTCTGTTGAGAGTCGAGCACGCTGGCGAATTTCATTGATTAATGCAATTGCATCACTGGTACTACCACCAGTACGGATTAAAGCTTCTGCTTTTAGAAGCAGTATATCTGCATAGCGTAAAATTCGAGGATTGTTCAGGTTGATATTATAGCTACCTGCAAAGCCACTAGATTTTGTACCATCTAAAGTATACTTAATCACATTGGTTACTCCGGCTTCCAAATCTAATGTATAATCTAATCTTGGGTCACCTTCTTCGTAAGCATTAATAAGAGACTCCGTAGCAAACATAATATTGGTGCCAACCCAAGAAGGAGTTTGTGTATACATTCCATAGTAAGCTGTAAGATCGCCCACCACA
>PBYL01000463.1 GCA_002729595.1 Thalassovita sp.
AGGAGATTTTTCATCTTTAGAAAGCACAGTAACATATAATGCTCTAGTTATCGGATGTTCGTAGGAGCTCATATCTAACCAACCTGTGTTGAGTGCATAGTTAGTGCTCGAAAGGAAATACAAATATTTTCCACTTGCATCCCAAACTGGCGACATAGCATCAGACATGCCGTCTGTTAATTGATGTATTTGCTTTGTCTCAACATTGTATACTTTAATAGCTTTTAGTTGAGTATCGAGCAATTTTGAATAAGCAATCCATTTACTATCTGGCGACCAAACAGGCTGTAAGGTTCGGTTTGGGTGTGCATATCTATCTGTATCAGCTTTTTCTAATTTTCCACTTTCAACAGCAATGTACCACAAATTATAGTCTGTATCTGTAAAGGCTATAAACTTACCATTTGGAGACCAAACAGGACTAAAAAAGAATGTAGGATTAGGGATTTTATAGGCTTTTTTAATTTGCATTCCCTTTTGATCTGAAATCACCAGTTGGTATTCTCCACTTTCGTCTGTGAACCAAGCAATTTCATCACCATCTGGTGACCATGAAGGGTATCTGTCTGCTGCGGCTGAATTGTGGCTAATGTTTCTCCAATCGCCATGTTCTTTAGGAACTGTAAAAATTTCTCCTCTATATTCAAAAAGTGCTCTGTTACCTTCTGGCGAAAGTGAGGCATTACTCAGTCTGCTAGCAGGAATGTTTTCCCATCTCTCTCTTGCCCAATCAAAATCTCCTTCTACAGTAATGTTTAGTTGTTTGCTTTCTCCATTTTCTGGGTTTAGTAAATGTAAATATCCTCCTTGTTCATATACGATTTGCTCAGGTCCAGCATCCAAACTTTTCACATCAAAATCTTTATGAAAAGTCATTTGCTTTAATTCGTCGGTTTCTGGATTAAAAGACCAGATATTATTCGCATAATCTCTTTCTGAAAGAAAATAGACGATGCCTTTATGCCAAACCGGATCTGTATGTCTTTCATTATCTGTTCTAGGAGTCGTTTTTAGAGAGTAGTCTTTTGTATTTACTATCCAAATTGGTTTGGCTTGTCCACCTCTGTAATTTCTCCATTCCGGATCCCAAAATCTAAATAGTTGATAAGCTATATATTTTCCATCATCAGAGATTTCCCCTTTATAAGCTCTGGGTATGCTAAGAGCTTCTGGCATTCCACCTTCTATATTAATGGTATAAAACTTTTCTTCTTTGGTAGGAGCTCCTTCCCTACCAGAATTAAATAAAACACTTTTACCATCAGGTGTCCATCCACTCACTCTATCTTCTCCGGGGTGCCAAGTTAATCTTTTGGGTTGTCCACCACTTGTAGGTATGGTATATACATCTGTATTTCCATCATATTGGCCTGTAAAAGCAATAGTTTTTCCGTCTGGCGAAAAATGAGGATGGTTTTCAGCGCCAACATTGCTGGTTAATCTCTTTGTTGCGGTTCCATCGATATTGCTTATCCATAAATCGTTTGCGTAAACAAATACGACTTTTTCTTTGTAAATGCTTGGCTCTCTTAGTAATTGAGTGCCTTGTCCAAATGTATGATGAGAGATTGCTAGTAGTAGGGTTATTAGCACGTAATAACTTTTAACAATATTCATATGATCTTAATGATTTTATGTGATTATACCTTCTATAAATGAAATTCTATATTTCCTTTAAATATAGAAATCTTTGCGAGTCTATCTTGCTTAAGTTTAGAGTAAGTTTAATAAAATGTATGTTGTGTAAACAATAAATACACTGTGTACATTACTGTTTTAATCATACTCTATCAAACCTATTACTAAATTGAATAGGAGAAATAAGATTTGATGTTAAGACCGACATCAAAATTAAGCTTGATAAAACGTTAGGGATTATAAATTTAAAATACCACACTGTGTACATATATTACAGTGCGTTCAATTAATTTCACTAATGAGATTATTTAATTCTTTTTTCAAAATTGATTATTACTCAAAAGTGATTTTTGAATGATGAAAAATTAAATGATTTGAATAGAATGAATAATGAAGTTGAGTTAAGATGCAATTCAACGAAAAAAAGTTCTAAAAACCCTTAAAAATGATTCATTATCCGATTTTTCCCATTGAATTATAACTTTATAGTGAGCTTGCACCTCAATATTATCTAATTTGTGATAATTCTTTACTTTCAAATGCGAGAGGGTAATGAATGATGAAACTCTTTTTATTGGTGTTACACAACGTACAATGTACACAGTGTGTCTATTGATTTTCTTCAAAAATTCTTTCAACTCAAATTGAAAGGCTAGAGCTTTTAAAAAAATTATATCTCATGAAATTATTTCTGGACTTAACCTTTGCCAACTAAAAAATACTATGTTACTTTGTGTGCATAGTAATAAGTGTGTTAAGTGTGTACATAATATGAGTAATACAGCGAAGTTTATTTGTTTTGCCACTCAAAAAGGTGGAAGTGGTAAAAGTTTTCTCTGCATGTCAACAGCTGCGGCTCTTTTTAAAAGGACTGATTATAAGCTATTGGTAATTGATGCGGATTTTCAGCAAACTGTTTATAAGGCCAGAGAGCTGGAAGAAGATGAAGAAGTGGAAGGTTTTGACATTATTCCATTTAATTATGAAACTGACGATATCAATGCATTAATAAAATATGCACAAGACAATTATGATTTAGTCTTGGTAGATACTCCGGGTAGGTTACAAGGCTCAGATATTCAGATGTTATTAGCTGTTTCTGATTTTGTAATTACACCAATTGTAGCAGCAGCTTTTGATATTTCGAGTACAATGGATTTTGCAGCAACGATTAGTGACTTAAAAGATGAGTTTGGTTTTGAGTTATATGGTGTGTTAAACAAGAGAGATCAAACATCTGAACACAAAGTGATCGAGCAATTGGAGTTTTCAGGTTTAAAGATGTTTGAAAGCAACTTGAGATATCTGGCACGTTATAAACGTCTTTCTTCATTAGAAGAAGTGGTTACAGAAGATAAAAAGTTTGATGAGTTTAATTTGTATTATCAGGAGTTTAAGAAAAAGTGTAAAATTAAATAGTTATGGCTAAAGAAAGACCCGAAGACAAATTACTAAAGTTTCAAAAACAACAAAGAACGAAAAGTACTCCAAGCACTAATGCTGGTGGTAGTGTAGGTTATACTCCTAAAAGTTATATGAGAAAGCAGGAGAGGCCACCTTCAGAAAAAGGAACTAAAGAAGGGTATACCAGATATACTGTAATTGCTAATAAAGAACAGATTAGAGTTGCAAAGGCAATTGCTTGGTTTGAGCGCAAAGAAATTAAACATGTGATAGAAGAAGCTTTAGATGAGTACTTCCAGCACTTTAACTTAAATAAGATATTAAAAGAGTACGAAGGGCAAGATAAACGCAATCTGTAGTGTACGTAATGTTTACTATGTACACACAGTACACTTTTGGTTAATTTAGTTTTAGATTTTCTAGCCAAAAAAGTATACTCTATTCAATAGAATACTATACTATTTCAAGAATATAATTCAAAATAGGTAAAAATTGACCTAGACAATTGGTTGTAAACAGGCAAAACATTAGTTTCATTATACTGATGACTTTAATACTAATTTTTCCCTGAATACCAGAAACTACCTAGTTTCTATGGTATATTTTTTTAGATCAATTCCGAGTGTCAATGAATTTAAAGATTATTGATCAGCTACTTCTGCATACAGAAGAAGTTTTAATAGAGTTAACATCAGAGGGAATTATTACTTATCTCTCAAACAACTGGGAAGAAAAAACGGGTCTGCCAGTACAAAGAGTTCTAAATCAGCTATTGTTTAATTATTTGTTAGAGGATGAAGCCGTAGATTTTAAACACTTTTTAAATAGTGCTTCAAACTCATTTTCTCAGAAATTACAATTTTCAATTGAACATTTCCAATATAATATAGAGCCGCTCTTTTGTAAAGTACAAAATGGTGAAGGTCTCAAAGTAGCTGGTAAATTAAAATTTATCCCAAAACAGCAACAGTTACCACCTGAAACTCCACACTTGACCTTCCAAACTAGTTTGCATAAATCTGATGACAGGATAAAAAAGTTGAGTCAAGTAGATTTTAAAAATATCCAGACAAAAGAGCTAATCAATCAATTTACTAGTGAAGTTAAACTGGGATTTTGGGAGTATTACAAATCGACTCAGCAGCTTGTCTGGTCAAATGAGCTTTTCCATATCTTCGATTTGCCCCTAAATACATCAGTTAATCTAGATAAAATATTCTCTTATTGTGAGGAAGAATTTAGAGATGTATTGATAGCTAAGTTTAATTTATTGCTAGACGACGGAATTGAGTTTGATTTTACGATAAATGTAAATACAGAAAAAGAGCAAAATAAGTGGCTAAGGTTTATTGCTAAAACAAATAACTCAGAACAAGGTGAAGCTAAGTTTTATGGAGTTATTCAGGATATTACCAACCAGATTGAAATCTTATTTGAAGCTGATAAAACGAGATCTCAGTTCCAGTTAATTGCCAAAAATGCGAGTGGCCTTATTAGTACACATTTTGAAGATGGTACATATAAATTTGTTTCTCCCTCTGCCAAGCAACTAACAGGTTACGATGCGGAAGAATTAATAGGAGCAAACCCTTTCGATTATGTGTATAAAGGTGATATAGAGGCTTTTAAGAATCATGTGTTTAAGAATCAAAAACCGAAAGAAGATAATCTGGTTTTACACAGGTTTATCAAAAAGGATAAATCATTGGTTTGGTTTGAAACAGTTACCAGTCCGATATTGGTAGACGAAGAGTTGATAGGCCATATAAGCTATTCTCGTGATGTTACTGAAAAAAGAAAAAATGAAATTGCCCTTCAAAAAAGTGAGCACAGATTAAAGTTGGCTTTAGAATCTGGTAAAATGGGAATTTGGGAATGGATGATTCCAGAAGACAAGTGGTTGCTCTCAAACAATATGTTAGAATTGCTCGGAATTTCTAATGATGAATTTTTGGGTACTGAAGAAGAAGTGATTAAGAAAATCCATCCGGAAGATAGCATTGTATTTTTAAATTCTTTGAAGAATGCATTGAAATACAAAACCAGAAATTGGTCAATTACACATCGGCTTATTGGCGACATGAACAAGGTTATTTGGCTTGAGTGGAATGGCGAGTTATATGTTGATAAAAAGGGCAATCCGGAATACTTTATCGGAACAGCCTCAGATGTTACTACCAAAAAAGAATATGAAAGAGAAGTGCGTAAACTTGCTTTGGTGGCTAAGAATACAGTTAATGCAGTCATTATAACTGACAAATTAGGCAATGTAGAGTGGGTAAACGAAGGTTTTGAAACCTTACTTGGTTACTCACTTGATGAAGTAAGAGGCTATAATCCATTAGAGTTTATAAATGGAAAAGAGACTAATACTGAAACTATAAAGCAGTTTGAATTTGCTATAGAGCAGAAAAAATCTTTTCGAGCTGAGTTTTTCAACTATAATAAAAAAGGGCAAAAGTATTGGGTAGAATTAAACTTGCATCCGGTATTTGATAATGCAGGTAATCTGGAACGGTTCATTTTTATCCAAAATGACTTATCTCGGTACAAAGAGCAGGAAGAAGAAATGGTTCGGCATAATGATAAGCTCCAAAAAGCCAATGAAGAATTAGACAACTTTGTTTATCGGGTTTCTCATGATTTACGAGCGCCAATTAGTTCTAGCTTGGGTTTATTAGAGGTGATAGAAATGGAGAAAGAAGAAGAGCATGGCAGTAAATACCTCGAACTTCTTCGACATAGCATGATCAGGATGGATAATTTCATTAGAGATATACTCAACTATTCTAGAAATGCCCGAATGTCTATAAACGCCGAGACATTTAACCTCATTGACCTTATTAATGAAACTATAGAGCATTATAAGTTTATACACCGAGATATTACTTTAAGAGAGATTAGAGATTATGAAAATGCTTTGTACATCAGTTCTGATCGATTGAGGTTGAGCATTGTGCTTTCAAACTTAATTTCAAATGTGTATAAATTTTGTAATCAAGATGCCGATAAACCTTATTTGTGGGTGTCTGCAAAAGAAGAAAACAATTCTATAGAAATTATCATTGCAGATAATGGAATTGGCATACAAAAAGAATTTGAGTTAAAGGTATTTGATATGTTCTTTAGAGCGACCAATCAAGGAGGAGGTTCGGGTTTGGGTTTGTATATCGCTAAAGAAACAATTGAAAAAATTGGTGGGTCAATATCGCTTAAATCTGTTGCAGATAAGGGAACCACAATTAAGTTGTTGCTTCCCAAAAACCATCGATACGGCTTTAAACTCTTAGATAATTAAATGAATAGATAAAAAGCGAGACTCATGGTAAATGAGTCTCGCTTTTTTGTATGCTTATTCCGTTTTGTAAGGAATAATTACAGGATTAATTTCTTTGTTTTTTACAAGATCATTATATGCTTTTAAGTCTTCATTAAGGATTTTCTCCAAAGGAGCAATCATAGTTTCATATTCCTTCTTTAAGTCCTCGTATCTTTCTAACATACCACCTGTAGGTTGGTTATGATCGTCGATAACTACCTGATATAACCTTGCAATATGATTAGTAAACTTTCTAGGGTAGTTAATTTCATCTTGGCTCACCTCTATCTTGTTTTGAAACAAACTGTCTTCTACTGCTGTGAGTTTTGCAGCGAGTTCATCTGCTTTGTTTTTAAGTTCTTTGCCTTTTCCAGCCAATTCAGCCAAATGAGCAATTTCTGTTATCTGCTTTCTAATAGACCTGATGTTTTTAATTTGTCTTTGAGACTTTGTAATCAATTTTGAAATGTCTTGTGCCAGATCAAATTGTTTTTGGTAGTCTTCAACAGACACATCTTCCCATCTTGGATCAGATTTTAAACTAAAGGTTTCTGTTTGTTGCCAATCACCTACACTTAGTTTTACTTGGTATTCTCCAGGAACAGCGTATGGTCCAGGTGCATTGCTACTAAAAACCATTGCTACAAAATTTTCAGCCATCTCAGGCCCTTCATATTTTAAATCCCAACTTATATGATTCATCCCTTCTTGTAAGAATAGTTTGCTGTCACCTTCATCAGGATTACTTGCATAAGTTTTTACTACATCACCTGCTTTATCAGTAATTTCAAACTTCACATTTTCAGTAGAATCAGGTGTTTCTTTAAAATAGAAGTAAAATTCTGCTGGAGTGCCAGACCAACCACCAACACTGGTTCTATAAGCTTCTCTTGGTGCATATAAGAATTGTTCTTTTGCCATCAATTCGTCATTTAATTGATGCAAAGGGGTAAGGTCGTCTAAAATCCAGAAAGCTCGGCCTTGTGTACTTATTACCAAATCTTTTTCGTGTACTTCCATGTCTGTAATAGGTACATGAGGCATATTTAACTGAAAGGCTTGCCAATTTGCTCCATCATCAAAAGAAATGTACATACCAAACTCAGTTCCTGCATAAAGCAATCCTTTTTTATCAGGGTCTTCGGCAATTGCTCTTACAAAATGGTTTGAAGGAATGCCATTGTTTCCTTTGGTAAGCAATTCCCAAGTTTTACCAAAATCGTTGGTTCTGTAAATGTAAGGTAGGAAGTCTCCCATTCTATATCTTTGAGCGGCAATAAAAGCTCTACCAGAAGCATGTGTAGAAAGCTCAATTTTGTTGATGGTAGCTTCTTTGGGTAAGCCAATAGGAGTGATGTTTTGCCATGTTTTTCCTGCATCTCTGGTAATATGTACCAAGCCATCATCAGAACCTGCCCATAATTCACCTGCTGTTAAAGGTGATTCTTCCAGAGCAAAAATGGTTGAATAGATTTCTACACCAGTTCCATCGTGTTGAACAGGACCTCCAGGAATATCTAAATTAGCAGCTTTACCAGTTGTGAGATCATCACTGATTACTTCCCAAGTTTGACCTTGGTTGGTAGACCTGTGTACATAGTTTGAACCTTGATAAATTTCATCCGGATTATGTTGTGAAACCAGAACCGGGTAATTCCACTGCCAACGATATTTTAAATCTGCTTGTCTGGTTCCTTCGGTATAATGCGGATAAGCGGTTAATTGTCTTTGTTGACCATTTTCGAGGTTAGTATACGTAATCTCACCACTGTAACTAGTAGCATAAACTATATTCGGGTTTCTTGAGTCAACGGCTACATCTGCACATTCTCCACCACCAACTTCAAACCAATGTTCAGTATTAGAAAGGCCACTTAAATGTTTTGATGGAACAGAAACGGTTGTATTATCCTGTTGACCTGCATATAATCGATATGGAAACTGATTATCAACTGTAACTCTGTAAAATTCTGATGTTGGTTGATTTAATAGCTCAGACCAAGATTTTCCAGCATTTAAACTCACATTTGCTCCACCATCATTACAATTAATCATAATATTGGTATTATTCGGATTAATCCAAACACCATGATTATCTCCATGTGGAGTTCTGATTACATCAGCAAAATGCTCACCTCCATCTACAGAGCGTAAAAACTGCACATTGTTTACATAAACAGTGTTAGGGTCTTTAGGATCAGCCGTGATGTGGGTGTAATACCAACCACGTTGAGTAAGTCTGTGATCGCGATTAATTTTACTCCAACTTTTGCCTGCGTTTTCAGTGCGATATAGTCCTGAGTCTTCTTCTTTTTTGGCAACTATTAAAGCCCAAACTCTTTGAGGATTAGTTGGAGATATTGCTAAGCCTATTCTCCCTAATATTCCCTCAGGTAAATCAGTTTTTAATTTCTCCCAGTTTTTTCCTCCATCTTCTGTTTTGTAAATGCCACCTTTATCACCTCCATCAATCATTGTCCAAGGTTTTCTTTCTGCTCTCCACATAGCTGCATACATAATTCTCGGATTATCTGGGTTAATTACCATATCAATCGCTCCAGTGCTGTCATTTACATAAAGTATCTTTTCCCAGCTTTCTCCACCATCATTAGAGCGAAAAACACCTCTTTCTGAATTGGGCTTAAAAATATTTCCTAGGGCGGCAACATACACCAAGTCTGGATTTTTTGGGTGAACTATCACTTTGGCAATTTGCCCAGCTTCTGGAAGTCCGATAAATTTCCAAGAGTAACCGCCATTGGTGGTTTTGTACATCCCGATACCAGCAGATATATTTCCTCTAGCACAGGCAGAACCAGTTCCCACATACATTACTTGATTATCTGAGGGAGCTACTTCTATTGAGCCAATCGATCCTGCTTCGATTTGCCCATCTGAGATGTTCTCCCAGTTTGTGCCTGCATCAGTCGTTTTCCAAACGCCACCGCCAGTGGTTCCCATAAAAAAGGTGAAAGGTTCTTCTGGATTACCCGTAATTGCGGTTGCTCTTCCTCCACGACTCGGCCCCACATTACGGTATTTCATTTCAGAAAAATACTTTTCTGGTATTTGAGTGGGTGTTGTAGCGTTTTTTTGATTTTTAGATTGCTTTTTTTGAGCAAAAATAGGGGTGTTGATCAAAATTAAGATGAGAAAAAATAGATAGTTGTTCTTCATAAATAATCGGTTTTGTAATTCGCAGACAATATAGGGATTGCAGAATAATTCGAGAATAATTCAAATCATTTTTATTGAATTCAAATCCTTAAAAAAGTCATATTAAGTTTGCTTATTATTTTTATGTGATTGAGATGATGAAAGAAACTTTAAGTGATAATGTTGTCTTCTAATAATTTTCTGTACGCACTAGGAGATTTACCAGTAATTTTTTTGAATTGCCTACTAAAGTATGAAGCTTCATTAAATCCACATTCATACATGAGTGAAGAGATACCAGTTCTTTTTTGATGCATGAGTTCTTGCACTTTTACAATTCGATACTCCGTAAGGAATTGAACAAAACTCTTTCTGGTAATTTTCTTGAAAAACCGACAAAATGAAGGTGGGCTTAACTGGCAAAGTTCAGAGACTTCTTCTAAAGAAATATGTCTTTGGTAATTCTCACTCACTAATTCATAGATTTTATTCATGCGCTCGTAATCTGGGCTAGAAATTTCCAAGGCAATATTGCCCACCTTTAGCAATTCATACTCTTTGGTTTTAGCTAAAATATCTAAGACTTTAATGAGAGTGAGTAGTTTGTTGAGTGGTGAAGCAATCACCATATAATTAAGCATAGGAGCTGTTTTTTCTTTAACAGCTTTAGAAAAAGTGATGCCTTGCTTACTTTTTTGTAAAAGCGTTTTGATCTGGCTAGCTTCTGGAAGAAGTGGCAGTTGTTGAGTGAAAAAATCAGAGCCGAATTGAATAACTATTTCGATATTGTCTTCAAATTCTTTATTGCCAAAAGGTTGGTGTGGCATATGAGGCCCAAGCATAATTAATTCACCATCTCTGTAATTAGAAATATGGCTGCCTACACACCTAACTCCATTTCCATTTTTAATATAGACAATCTCATATTCTGGATGGATATGCCAATACGGTGTATGGCAAAGATCATCGTGCTCAAACTTTTCAATAAAAAATGAGCTCCCCGGATTAGGCTCTATTCTTTCAAAAATGGGTTTCATAGAGTGATATTAACCAGAAAAATAAAATAATTTAGTAATAATGTTAAAATAAGTCAAGTAATGGCAAAATACATACAACAAGAATTTCAAGCCGCCTCTTTATCTTTGTCAAAAACAATATGAAATTGGAACACATTGCAGTCTGGACATACCAGATTGAAGCATTAAAAGCATTTTATGAAAAGTATTTTGAGGCAAAGGCAGGAGAGAGGTATGTAAATGAGAAGAAAAAATTTCATTCTTATTTTTTAAGCTTTGATGGAGGTGCTCGACTCGAAATAATGGAAATGGAAGGAATTCCAGTATCTGAAAATGATATTTACAAACAGTTTACAGGTTTAATTCATATGGCTTTTGAATTAGAAAGTCAGTCGGCTGTAGACGCATTAACCGAAAGATTGCACCAAGATGGTTTTGAGGTTGTAGGTCAGCCCAGAATTACAGGTGATGGATATTATGAAAGTGTTATTCTCGATCCTGATGGCAATCGGTTAGAGATCACTTTCAATCTCAATTAGAGTATGAAACCATTAAGAATTTTTTTTACAAGCAGAAAGTATTTTGCAATCGGTTTTTCTTTTGCAGCGATTAGTTTTTTGTTCAGTACATGGATTATTTATATCCCTTTCACTGCTGAAAAGCTGGATTTAGATGAAAAACAAATTGGACTTGCACTGTTTTTTATTTCATTAGGGGCATTTACAATTATGCCCCTCAGTAGCCGTATTCTCGACGCTTTAGGCGAAGGGAAGGCGGTTGTTATTACGATTTTGACATTAAGTACATTACTCATTTTGCCCTTTCTGGCAGAAACTAAATTTTTGCTCTATACCAGTTTATACTTTGTGGGTATTTCTTCTGGATTTTTAGGCATTGCTGTAAATGCATTGGTAACAGTAGTTGAAAAGCAAGAAAAGGTTTTGATAATGAATGGCAGCCATGGCTTTTACAGCCTAGGTGGAGTTACTGGTGCAGGTTTAGGTGGTTTATTGGCTTCTGTGCTTAATAATCCGGTTTGGCATGCGATTATAGTGCTTGTGTTTATGTCAATTGTTCAATTGTTATTGGCGAGCAGTTACATACATATTAGAACTCACACAGAATTAAAAAAAGAGCATCAACCATTTAACCTAAAGCCAGTTCTTGGTTTGGCTTTAGTCGGCTTTTCCATCATGATAGGAGAGGGTGCCATAGCAGATTGGAGTAGTTTGTATCTGCAAAGAGTATTAGATGCTCCAACAGAATTAATCGGTATGGGTTATGCCGGTTTTTCTTTTATGATGGCAATCGGCAGATTTTATGGAGACAAAGTAACTGCTCATTGGGGTTCTGCAAAGCTGATTCAAATAGGTTGCTTAATTGGTGCTACAGGTTTATTGTTGGTGATAACTGCGAGTTTAATTCCTGTACTTTTAGGCTTTATGCTAATAGGTTTGGGATTTTCAGGCATTATTCCCGAAATCTATAGACTGGCAGGAAGCATTGAAAATGTAAAACCATCTGAAGGCATCGCAGCAGTTTCAGGTACTGGGCATGTTGGCTTTTTAATTGGGCCAGTAGGTTTAGGTTACATTGCGGGTTTAATGGGGCTTCAGGCAAGCTTTGGCGTTTTGCTTTTAATTACCTTGTTTTCATTTATCATGTCTCGTGTTGCCTTAAAAGTCTAAGCTTTTTAATAATTAGGGTATTTCATGCATAATCCCACATTCTGTTCTAAAAATCATCTTTTTTGATCAGAGTTACACTTGTTGATTTTTTATTGCAGTTGGTTGAAATTTTTATTCAGTAAAAGTTTTTATAAGCAACTTAGCAATGCCTGGAAACTTAAAAATCAATAAAGTATATCAATGAAATCTCTACTTACTTTTTTATTTATTTGCATATCTACATTAGCATTTGCTCAAGACCAAACTTACCAGATTAATGGAGTTTTAAAAGACAGTACAGATAGTGACCCTCTTATTAGTGCCACAATTATCCTGATAAACGAAGCAGATTCTTCTAGAAAATACACAACATCCGATTTGGAAGGAAATTTCGCGTTTAAAAACCTCGAAAATGGTAAGTATAGTTTACTGTTCAGATATGTGGGTTATAAGACATTTCAAGTGATGCAAGAAGTAAATGGGAAGAATATAAACTTGGGAGCAGTTATTCTTAACCCCAAAGAAGAGATGTTAGAAGTGGTCGAGATCGAAGGTAAAATACCACCAGTAGTGCAGCAAGGAGATACAACTCAATTTAATGCTGCTGCTTACAAAACGAATCCAGATGCAAGTACAGAAGATTTAATTAAAAAGATGCCGGGTATTACGGTGGAGCAAGGTACGGTAAAAGCGCAAGGTGAAGATGTGCAACAGGTTTTGGTAGATGGTAAACCGTTTTTTGGTGATGATCCGAGCCTTGCTCTAAAAAACCTTCCAGCAGAGATTGTAGATAGAATTGAGGTTTTTGATCAACAGAGTGAACAAGCACAGTTTACAGGTTTTGATGATGGAGAATCTAAAAAGACCATCAATATTGTTACCCGTGAAGATATGCGTAATGGTACATTCGGTAATTTTTATGCAGGTTATGGTGACGGAGACAAATATAAGGCTGGCGGAAATATAAACTTGTTTAGGGACGACCAGAGAATTTCTATAGTTGGCTTATCAAACAATATAAACGACCAAAACTTTTCATCTCAAGATTTACTAGGCATTGCCAGTGGTAGTGGAGGAAGAGGTGGCCGCAGGGGCGGCGGAGGTGGAGGAGGTGGCAGACCAGGTAATGATGTTGGAAACTTTTTAGTTGGTCAGTCAAGTGGTATAAATACAACCTCTTCTTTCGGTATAAACTATTCTGATGAGTGGGGAGAGAAGCTAAAAGTGAGTGGTAGTTATTTCTTTAACTATTCTGAAAACACCAACGATCAGTTACAAGATAGAGAGACTTTTATAAGCGAAGATTCGAGCCAGTATTATACAGAAAGTAGTGAGAGCAATAGTGAAAATTATAATCATCGCCTAAACCTAAAACTAGAATACGATATAGACGATAATAACTCAATTGTTTATTCGCCTAGCTTTAGCTATCAAGATAATCAGTCTCTGAGTTACACAGATGCAGCCACTACCCAGCAAGGAGGGGCATTGTTGAATACTTCTATCAATAATTACTTTGCAGAGAATAGCGGTTACAACTTCTCGAATAACTTATTATTCAGACACCGATTTTCTAAAAGAGGTAGAACAGTTTCTATGAGGTTTAGAACAGATCTAAACGATAAAGATACCTATTATTCACTTTTTGCTGAAAATGAGTATTTCAATACCATTACAACTTTAGATACAACCGATCAGCAATCTTTTGCTAATACTTCTGGTAATACTTATTCTGGCAATATCAGATATACTGAGCCAATTGGTAGACGTGGGCAGTTAATGTTGAGCTTAGAAAGATCTCTCACAAAAAATAGTTCAGATAAAAAAGTGTATGATCTTAATCCAGAAACCAGCACTTATAACCAATTAGATTCTTTACTTTCTAATACATTTGATAATACTTACAATACAACCAGTGCTGGAACCAGTTACCGCCTTAGAATTAGAAAAGGATTCTTTAATGTTGGGTTAGAATACCAATACGCAGAGTTAAACAGTGATCAAGTATTTCCGGTAGTTGAAGGAACAGATATTAGCAAAAGCTTTAAAAATGTATTGCCTAATATGATGTTGATGTATCGATTCTCTAAAAGCTCTAATCTGAGAGTATTCTATAGAACCAACACAAATGCTCCATCAGTTTCTCAGTTGCAAGATGTAATCGATAATACAAACCAGTTATCGCTATCTACTGGTAATCCCGATTTGAAACAAGCATTTTCTCATAGCTTGGTAGGTAGGTATTCAAAAGTAAATCCAGATAAAGGTTCTAACTTTTTTGCCTTTGTTAATCTAAGCCAGACTGATAACTATATCAGTAATGCAACCATAGTCGCTACACAAGATACACTTATAAATAATGATGTAGTCTTACAAAAGGGTTCTCAACTTTCAGTTCCGGTTAACTTGAGTGGTTATTGGAATGCACGAAGCTTTATTTCATTCGGCAAGCCTATCGAAGCTTTAAAAAGTAACTTAAACTTTAATACTGGAGTAACTTATTCAAGAACTCCTGGTTTGGTAAACTATCAAGAATCGCTTTCAAATACTTATAATCTAAGTCAAGGTGTGGTAATAAGCAGTAATATTAGCGAGAAAGTAGATTTTACAGTTTCTTACACTGCAAATTATAATGTAGTTAAAAATAAACTGCAACCAGATTTAGAAGCGAATTACTTTTATCAGCTAACCAATGGTAGGGCAAACTTCATTTTTGGGAAAGGTTTTGTGTTTAATGCCGATATTAATCACTATTTGTACACGGGTTTGAGTGATGGGTTTAACCAGAGCTTTACATTAGTGAATTTAGGCTTTGGTAAAAAATTCATGCAAAACGATCGTGCCGAGCTTAAACTTACAGTTTATGACCTTTTAAAAGAGAATAGTAGCATCACAAGAAGTATTACAGAATCTTATATAGAAGATACTATTACAGAAGTATTGCAGCGCTATTTCATGCTCACTTTCACTTATCGCATCAAAGAATTTAAAAGAATGTAATTTTATTTCCCAAAATGAAACTTGCATTGTTAAATTGTTTCATTTTGGGATTTATTCCCAAAAAGTGTAAAATTTACCTGTTTAGCTTTTCATAAATTTCATTACATATAAAACAATATACTTATTTGTAATTAGTGAAAATAAAAAATGCTAAAATAAGCTAATTTCCCACCTTTTTGTATTCAACAAGGTTTATATCGAATATTTATCCGACATGCTAAAAATGCCTTTTAATTGGTGTTTTTAGTTTTTTTTTATCTTTTCTCTCACAATACATAGTTTTTGTAATCTTAGAATTGTACAAACAATAACTTGCTAAAGTGAAAAAATTAACGCTAATTATACTAACTATCATTTCGGCTAACGTTTACGGTCAGGCTAAGTTTGAAAGCCAGATCGCTCATAACTTAGAGTTTGTGCATGTTCAAAAAACTAAGCAACTTAAGACAAAGAGATATAGAAAGCAGAACTTAGGTAGTGGTAATAAATTAAAGTTTAGTTTGGGTTATGGAGTGAGTGTTTACAATACCAAATTACAAGAAACTGCTGATCTAAGAATAAATGAATCATCAGTTTATTTTGGTGAAAATAAAGTAGGTACTAGTCAATCTGTTTTAGTGGGAGATCAATATGAGAATAGCATGCAATTGGGCAACAAGAGTGTGCAATGGTATTCAGATGAGCTTCCTACAAATTATGAATTAGTAAATGATGCCAATGCCAATAAAAGAACAATAGGTCTTGATTTGGAATTTAGAGCATATAAATATGATGGCTTGGGTTCGCCCACAGGCTTTTTCTTTAAAACTGGGCTTTATTTTCTTGATAAATCTTTACCGACACTCAATTACCAAGAGAGCGAATTACTTTTCCCGGTTGGTTTAGGTTTAATTATTCCTGGTGGCAATAGATTTAGAGTGGAGATTGGAGGCAACGGGATGATCGGAAATAAAGGTTGTTTGGGTGGAAAGTTCGATTTTTCCTTTGTGATTGATGATGTAAAATTCGGCCCAAGCTTCATCTACTTAACGAGTGAACAAGATGTCTCGCTAAAAGCAGGCGGTTTAGGATTTGGTTTATCTTATGTGCCTGTAAAAATAAAAAAATATAATAAACGACGCAGAAGATTTTAACTGTAAACTATTAATTGTCAGTTGTTTGACTGTATTTTTTAATCTAGCTTGTTTGTTGTTTTTTTAGACCAATAATGCTTAAAAGATTTTATTAGGTGAAATCATAGCATTGTGTATTGATAAACTTCGGTTTCTAATGAGGCCGGAGTTTTTTGTTTTATAGCAATTTATACTATTCCTTATTGCTCAGGTTAAGTAGCTTGAGTGAGGTGTTTTTATAATACTTCATGCGGCTTAAATATTCCTCTTTGTCTTCTAGCATGCTTAAGTAATAATAAGCACCATCGATAATGGTAAAAATTAACTGGGAAGTAGCTTTTACATCATCGATCTTGGTGTCTCCAGATTGATTGCATCGCTCTATGGCACTCGCCAACATTTCGTGCAATGAATCGTGCAAGGCTCTGTATTTCTCTCTTATTTCTGGATTTCTAAAAGTTAATGCATAGCAACTGTAAAACACACCATCATCATACAAAGCATTCCACTGCTTAGAAAACAAATTATCAATAGTTTGGGTAAGTGCTTCGAGTGGGGGAAGAGATTCATCAAACTCTGGTTGATACATTAAGCTGTATTTTTCCAGATTATATTCTATCAAAGAAAAAATAAGTTCTTCCTTATTTTTGAAATAGTGAATTACATGGCTGGGTTGTATACCCATTTCATCTGCAATTTTAGCAATAGAGGCATTTTCAAGCCCTTCTCGCTTGGCAACTTCATAGAAAGCTTCTACGATTTGCTTTTTTCGAACGTCAGATAAACTCTTTCTTCCCATACCTGCAAGATAGGCAGATATGCTAAAAAAACAAACTATAGATTGTTTGAACATTCATTTAATATAATTGTAAATTTCGCTTAACAGCCATGTAATTTCCTTTTTAAACCTTTGTATGGATTCAAATGTGACTGGGTAATTCCCAATTCAAATTAGCCAATTTTTATTTTTAATCTCTTCAGGTTTATATGAACTTTTTTTTACCAAATTTCAAAGTCTGGATGAAGCGATTACTGAGGTTTTCAGCTTTTGTCTGGTGTTTTTTAATGCTAAGTAATATGCTTGCTTATGGGCAAGTTGCAGTTACAGGAACTGTAAATGATGCAGAAGATATGCCGCTTCCTGGTGTGAGTGTAATTATTAAAGGCTCTAGCACAGGAACCGTAACTGATATTGATGGTAACTTCAGGTTAGAAGTTAAAAACGAAGATGCTGTTTTAATTTTCTCTTATGTAGGCTTTTTAAGCAAAGAGATTCCTGTGGGTGAGCAAACCACCTTTAATATTAAGCTCGATGAAGATGTTGAGCAATTGAGCGAAGTAGTAATTGTAGGTTATGGAGCTCAGAAAAAAGTAAACCTATCTGGTGCGGTAGATCAAGTAGATGCCAAGCAACTAGAAAACAGACCAATTTCTAACATTGCTCAAGGTCTACAAGGTGCAGTACCTAACCTGAATATAGATTTTATGAGTGGTGAGCCGGGCAAAGCTGCCAACATCAACATACGTGGACTTACTTCAATTAATGGTGGTAATCCTTTAATTCTAATCGATGGAGTTCCTTCTGAACCGATTGAGTTAAACAGAATTTCTCCACAAGATATTGAAAGTATTTCTGTATTAAAAGATGCTTCTTCTGCTGCGATTTATGGAGCTAGAGCTGCTTTTGGTATTATTATGATTACCACGAAAACTGGTAAAGGAGAGAGAATGCAAATTAGCTACTCAAACAACTTCTCTTGGGATAAGCCAACCATTCTTCCAAACAAAATCACAGATCCTTACATTTATATGAGGTTATTGGAGACTTCAACCGATAATACTCCTTGGGATAATGTAAATTATAGTGATGAGTCTTACCAATGGGCAAGAGAGCGCTCAGATGATCCAGACGGAACTACAGGAGTAAGAGTAAACCCGAATGATGCTTCTAGCTGGGAGTATATGGGAAATAGAAACTGGGCAGATTATTTTATGAGTGATTATTCAGTTTCTCAAAACCACCAAATCTCACTTTCTGGTTCTTCTGACAAAGCCAACTATTTTATTTCTGGTAATTACAACAAACAAAATGGTGCTTTAAAACTGGCCGACGATTATTACGATCGCTTTGGTGTAAGAAGTAAAGTGGAGTATCAGCCATATAAATGGTTAAAAGTGGGAAATAACACTTTCCTTTCTGCTACAGATAGAGTAATACCTTCTCAAATGGATATTACTGCTATTTACAATTTCCATCCAACAGATTGGGATAAAAATCCTGATGGTACATGGGCAAATACTTCTGTAGGAAGTATGGGCGCTA
The DNA here is from genome assembly GCA_002729595.1 of Thalassovita sp. Taxonomy (GTDB): domain Bacteria; phylum Bacteroidota; class Bacteroidia; order Cytophagales; family Flammeovirgaceae; genus Chondrinema. The sequence goes on from PBYL01000463.1 coordinate 18,636, forward strand.
GATTAACAAATGGCGGTATGTCAAACGAAACGTATAATGGTCTACAATCTCGTTTTACTGCACAAGTAAGTGTATTACAAGATATCTTAAAGTTAAATGCTGATTTTACCTTCCGCAGAGGAGAAACAACTCTAGCTTGGGATACAAAAAAATATCAAATTGGTTATGGTCCAGAAGATGTAAGAGAAACAGGTTCTAATACAGCTTACAAAAGTTCAGAAACAGAAGAGTACAATGCCTTAAATATCTATGGTACTTTCGATAAGTCTTTTGGCGCTCACCACCTTACCGCCATTGCTGGTTTTAATCAAGAATATTATAGAAGTGAGTGGTTTTATGCACAGCGTAATGATGTAATTTCTGCTTCGCTACCAACCATTGCGCTAGCGACAGGGAACACTTTAGTAGATGAAGAAATTTCTGATTGGGCAATTAGAGGTGCATTTTACAGATTAAACTACATTTTAAAAGATCGCTACATTTTTGAGTTAAATGGTCGTTACGATGGTTCTTCGAAATTCCCTAAAGATGACAGATTTGGTTTCTTCCCTTCTGCATCATTAGCTTGGAGAGTTGATGAAGAGGCTTTCTTTACGCCATTAGAAAATGTAATGAGTACCTTAAAGCTAAGAGCTTCTTATGGTTCTTTGGGTAACCAAGCAGTAGGAGAGTATGGTTATATTTCTAGTATGGATGCTTATCAAGCAAGTTTGCTTGTAGGTGGTGAAAGACCTGTTGCTATCACTCCTCCTCAGTTAGTTTCTTCAAATTACTCTTGGGAAAGTGTTTCTACCTTCAACTTCGGGGTGGATGCTGGTTTCTTAAATGGAAAAGTTACGGCAAACTTCGATATCTATAAGCGTAACACCAAGGATATGCTTACACAAGGTAGAGATTTGCCAGATGTTTTAGGTGCAGGTGAACCAAAAGAAAATGCTGCTGATATGGAAACCAAAGGTTGGGAATTCTCTTTGGCTTACAATGATCAGTTCTTAGTGGTAAACAAACCATTTAGCTTTAATGCAAGATTTATCATTTCTGATAGTAGATCGTACATCACCAGATTTGACAATCCAAACGGAAACTTAACTCAATACTATGAAGGCATGGAATTGGGTGAAATCTGGGGCTTACAAAGTGATGGTTTATTCCAAAGCGAAGACGAGATTGCTTCTTTAGACGAATCAAGCATTATTCCTTGGGGAGCGCTTACAATTGTGCCGGGTTGGCCAAAATATCAAGACCTAGATGGTAACGGTGCTATCGAAAAAGGTTTAACTACTTCTGATCCTAAAGATTTATCAGTTATTGGTAACATCTCTCCACGCTATCGCTATGGATTAAACTTAAGTATGAACTGGGGACAGTTTGATGCTTCTATATTCTTACAAGGTGTTGGAAAAAGAGAATACTATCCGCTTGATTACTTATACTGGGGTTTTTATCAGCAACCTTATGCTGGTGGTGCACCGCATTTGTTGGATTTCTACAGAGCCACTGCTGATAGTGAAGTAGAAAGAGCGCAACACTCGCAAGCTTATATAGATGCAGGTTTGGCAGACGCTAATCTTGACGCAAAATATCCCGTTTTACAATCTTGGTTAGCAGATAGAAACCTTGGTGAAAGAGTGGATGAATCTATGGGTCTGGCAATTCCGCAAACTCGCTATATGTTAAATGCTGCTTACCTCCGTCTTAAAAACCTAACTATTGGTTATACGCTTCCTCAAAGTCTTACAAGTAAAATAAATGTGGGTAATGTGAGAATTTATGTGAGTGGCGAGAACTTGGCAGAATGGTCTGAAGTGAAGGATTATTACGATCCTGAAGCGATCAACGATAATTTGAGATACGATCCATCAGTAAGCACTGCAAGAGGTACTGGTAAAGGATATTCTTATCCATTCTTAAGAAGATATGCGATTGGTCTGAATGTGAACTTTTAAGATTTAAGCAGAAATAATATCATGAAATATATATATAAAATCATATTAGTTGCAGGATTGATCTTTAGTGCCTCAGCCTGTAATGATGAATTTCTAGAGCGTTTCCCTGAAACTGAAATTGGTACTGAAAACTTCTTTAACACCGAAGAAGACCTTAAAATCTATTTATACAACTTGTACAATTTTGCTGGTATCGGTAGCTACGGAAGTGATGCTGCAACAGATAACCAAGCAACTACGGGCAATACTGAGTTAAAAACCATTATGGTTAGCAATGCTTCTGCCGCAACCATCACTAGTGGTTGGGACTGGAATGGTTTAAGAGCTATCAATATCTTTCTTGCAAACAGTAGCAAAGCGCAAATAAGCGAAGAATTACTTAACCACTATGTGGGTGTAGGTAGATTTTTTAGAGCCAAGTTTTACATCAATAAAGTAAAGCGTTTTTCTGATGTGCCTTGGTATGAAGAGCCAATTGAAACTGGTGACGAAGAAGCCCTTTACAAAGAAAGAGATTCAAGAGAATTTGTAGTAGGTAAGATTATGGAAGACCTTGAGTTTGCTGCGGAGTATGTGCAAGACGGTCAGGCTACTGGTGAAGTGGATGTTTGGGTAGTAAAATCGTTTTTAGCTCGCTTTGCTTTATACGAAGGTACATATAGAAAATACCATAGCGAATTAGGTTTAGAAAGCACATCTACTGAGTTTTTAACTACTGCTGCTACAACTGCTCAAGACATTATGGATAATGGTGATTTCTCAATCTATAATACTGGAAATCCTGCAACTGACTATGCTGAACTATTTGTAAGCACTAGTTTAGAAGATAATCCAGAAGTGATTTTGGGTACTTATTACGAATCGGATGTATTGAACAGTGGTTGGGGACAATGGTATTTTGGAAACTATGAGTCGAGCCCTTCTAAAGATTTAATGCAGTCTTATTTAATGGCAGATGGTTCTTATTATACTAACCAAGATGGTTATGAGACAAAATTGTTTGTAGAAGAATTCGAAAACCGCGATGCTAGATTAAGCCAGACTTATGCTTTTCCGGGTTGGGAATTGGTGAATACAGGCACATATGCACAAGGTGGAGGAGTTTATGTACAGCAGTTGCAAAAAAACTTTTCTGGTTACCATATGATCAAAGGTTTTGTGAATAACACCGATCAAGAGGTAATCAATAGTGTAGATTTTCCGGTAATAAGATTTGCAGAGATTCTTTTAATTTATGCTGAATCAAAGGCTGAATTGGGAGAACTTACTCAGGCAGATTTAGATGCTTCTATCAACCAATTGCGTGCACGTGCTGGCATGCCAGATTTAATGTTGAATCCTGAGGTTGATCCTGTGCAACAGGCAAGGTATCCATCAATTAGCAATGCAACATTGTTGGAAATTAGAAGAGAAAGAAGAATTGAGTTGGCATTAGAAGGCTATCGCTATGATGACATCATGCGCTGGGGAGCTGGTGATAACTTAGAAGTTGAGCCAGAGGGTCTGTATTTTCCGGGACTTGGCAAATATGATTTAACAGGTGATGGAATTGAAGATATCATTTTAATCGCTAATTCTGAGTCAATTCCATCAGGAGAAGACAGAGAAGTAAATGAGCTGGGAGAAACACTGATATATTACAGAGTGGGTAGCCAAGGTGATGATGCTTCGGTTTATCTGGAAAATGGAGAATCTGGAACAGTACAAACTGTAGCAGATAGAGGTGAGTTTGTTGCTCCAAAGTATTATTACCGCCCAGTACCTCAAACTCAGGTAACTCTCAATCCAAATTTGACTCAGATTTTCGGATGGTAATCAAATTATGGTTCTATACATAAATTTTGGAGGTGCCCCAGTCTTGGGGCATTTCCTTTTATTTTTTAGGTAATTGATTGCTCGCTATCACTTCTTTATACCATAAAGCTGAGTTTTTAGGAGTTCTCTTTAAGGTTTCGAAATCGACATGTACCATACCGAATCTTTTTCCATAGCCAAGTGCCCACTCAAAATTATCCATAAAAGACCAAGCAAAATAACCTGTTAGCGTTGCACCTTCTTCAATGGCATTTAGCGCTTCAGACAAATAGCTATCATAAAAATCGATTCTACCTGTATCTTTCACTACACCATTTTCTGGTCCATTATCAAATGCACAACCATTCTCTGTAATAATAATTTCTTCTGGTTTGTAGCGATTCTGTATCCACAAAAGCAATTTTCTACAACCCCAAGGTACAATTGCCCAACCCATATCTGTTTTTTTCCAACTTGGGTCTACATGCAAAATCACTTCTTGATCTTCAGAAATTCCTCCATTGCCATATACATTTTGTTCTACAGCTTTTCCCGTATCCGCTTCTGCCATCATGGTAGTGTAATGATTTAGCCCAAAGAAATCGCTGCTGCCTTTTAGCATTTCTTTCTCTTCTTCTGTAAATGAAGGGAGTCTTTCTTGCACACGTTCTTTCATTACTTGCGGATAATCACCAAAGTAAACGGGGTCAGCAAACCAGCCTAAGAAAAACTCTAATGCTCTTTGTGCTGCTACCTGATCTTCCAGATTACTTGTTAAAGGTTCTCGCCAATCGCAGTTGTTGGTAATACCAATTTTGCCTTTTTGCGAATCCTGAAATTTGTCTCTGTAGCATTTAACTGCCTTGGCATGAGCAAGCAATAAATTATGTGCTGCCAAATAAGGTTCGCTGTTAGAAATTCTTCCCGGAGCCATTACGCCTTGACCATAACCAAGAATAGAAACAACCCAAGGTTCATTTAATGTAATCCATTTTTTTACCCTGTCGCCGAGTTTTGCAAAACAGACTTCAGCATACTCAGCAAAAAAATCGGATATTTTATCACCTAACCAACCATCGTATTCCATTTGTAGAGCCAGTGGTAAATCCCAATGGTAAAGCGTAACCCAAGGTTCAATATCATACTTTAACAGTTCATCAATTAAATCAGAATAAAACTGCAAGCCTTGCTCGTTGACTTTACCTGTACCTGCCGGAAAAATTCTTGGCCATGATATGGAAAAGCGATAAGCCTTTAAGCCCATATCGGCCATTATTTTTATGTCTTCTTTATATCTATGGAAATGATCGCAGGCAACATCGCCAGTTTCTCCATTGGCAGTTTTGCCAGGAGTGTGAGAGAAGGCATCCCAAATAGACCAACCTTTACCATCTTTTTCCCAAGCACCTTCAATCTGATAACTAGATGTTGCTGTACCCCAAATAAAACCTTCTGGAAATTTTTTCATCACCCTTATTTTAAATTTTAAACTAAGATGGTGTAATTTATATAGCACTGAATTTTTGGGAAAACATATTCCAATATTTTTGGACTTTCTTTACATGTAAGCATATAAATAGAAACATATCGCAAATACAAGATTGGCTAATTTAGGCAGGCAACAAGCTTAAGATTCAAGTTTTGCTTGTTTCAGGTTTGAGATTGCCGTTCATTTTTTCTACTTGTAAGATAATGTCAATCAGGTTGTCTTCTCTTTCCAAATTCAGCTTTTTGCGCAATCGGTATCTGGCTGTTTTTACACTTTCTGGTGCAATACCCAAAATAGTTGCCGCTTCTTTCAGATTCATGTTTAACCTCAACAAGGCACAAAGTTTTAATTCACTTTGAGTCAGTTCTGGGCAGTAATCTTTAAGTGAAGTAAAAAAGTCTTTGTGTACATTCTCGAAGTATAGCTTGAAATCTTCCCAATCGCGATCGTTGTGAAAATTGCCTTCTACTTGGCGATAAAGAGAATTGAGTTGCTTGCTTAATTCTTTTGGCGCTGCTTTTTTAATTTCAATAATTTTCAACTTCAGTTCTTCCATCAACTCATTTTTTTGAATGAAGTTGAGGGTGTAACTGGTGAGTTCTTTGTTCTTAAATCGCAGTTCTCTGGTGAGCTCTTCTTGTTTGAGTTGATGGTTTTCCATCTTAGTTTTATTAAGAACCTGCTCATTTAAAAAGAGTTGTTTGTCTTTATCGTGTTTTATTTTTTGGATGCGATAGATTAAGAAACCTAGGGCTACCACAAGCACAAAACCGATAGCAAAAACATTTAACCAAAGATTGTTTAATTGCTGCTCTTTGCGTAGAAGAGTGATTTTCTGCTCTCGAATTGTAATTTCTTGATTCTTACGTTCTAACTCATTTTTGTTTTCTAACCATACCATTGCCCGCATTTTTTCAATATTCATCATGCTATCTTGCAAGGCAGTATAAGCTTCTTGATATTCTAAAGCCTGATCGTAATTTTTCTGGATTACGGAGATTTCTTTTAGCTTTGAATAGATATTACTAAGTATTTTTTTAGAACTCACCAACTTGGCTTTTTCAACACCTTCTTCGTAATAGCTTTTTGCTTTGTTGTAATCTCCCATTTCGAAGAATATATCGCCAAGTGTTTCATAATTATCAGCAAAACCCACTCTGTCTCTAAATTTCTGCTGATATTCCATAGATTCTAAACAGAGTATTTTGGCGGAATCAAGCTTGTTTTGAGCTTTGTATAGTACCCCAAGATTGTGCAACGCCGTGCCAGACCCGTAAATAGAATTTACCTCGTTACTGAGTTTTAGTGCAAGTTGATAATACTCGAAAGCTTTGTCATAATTATTATCCCGATAGTAAGCTTTGCCGATGTGATTCGCCGTATTAATCATTCTTTCGGTTTTATCTAACCTTTCGAAGGTGTGGAAAGCCTCCAGAAAGTGATTAAGGGCTTTATCTATCTCTCCTTGGTCGCTGTAAATCAAGCCAATATTCATGGTGGAGTTGGCGATACCGAGAGAGTCTTCTAGTAATTGATAGAGCTTTTGGGATTCTAAAAGATGTTTTAAGCCGCCTTCGTAATTGCCTCTTGCCCAGTGCGCCACACCAATTATTCTATTGGCATAGGCCATTCCAGGGAGGTATTTCAATTCTGAAGCTAATTCTAATGCATTAGTGCCATATACCTCAGAACTATCTGCCTGATATATCCAATATGAAAAGCCAATCTGGTTAAGCAAATTTACCTTGGTGGTATCTTGCTTAGTATCTGCTTGTAATTGTTTTTTGTACTCTTGAATTGCCGGTGATTGGCAATAAACTATATGGGAGGTTGAAAAAATAATTACAGCAAATAAGAGATTTCGAAGCATCTTAAATGCCATTTCTGATGGTTATTAGTGTCTAGTTAATTTAAATATACCAATTTGCTGTATAATAAAAAAAAGAATCACCTGCAGAGCGGGCGATTCTTTCTGTAACTAAATATAATTATAAGTAATGTGCTGATTTTAAATTCTATCCTCAGAACATGAAGTAAAGATTATTTGATTGAATACATTAGGTTATCCATTGTTGCTTTTGCAAATAGCTACCACCGGAATGTTTACCAGATATGATTTTGGCGCTTTAATTTTAAATGATTTTACCGCAAGTACATCTATTCTAGAATCTTCTAATTTAATATTGGCGTATTGCCAAGCTTTATTAAATCGCTCTTTCACTTTTATGGCCTCTTCAGGTTTTTTCTGAGCAATTAAGCTATTGTATAAGCCATTTAATGCCCATCCATTTTCAGGATAAAAAGCAAGGTCTTCTAAATAGATTTTTTCTGCATCTTCATACTTCTCAGCTTTTAATAAAACTGCTCCTAAACTATGTCTTACAGAGAAAAACCAATCTGGTGGTTCATTATAAGTAAGAGCATCCTCAAGTTCAACTGCTTTTGTTAAGAGTTCAGCCGATTTTGTATAATTCTCTTCTTTTTCGTTAAGGTCAGATTCCAGCATGAGCACTGCAATATCTACTAAGTCTTTTACTGCATTTAAATCCCATATGGTTATCTCATTTAACACTTCCAATTTGGCAATTTCTTTAAGGCTATCAAGAGCTTCATTTGCCTTTGCTTTATCACCTTGAGACGAAAAAGCCATACCTCTTGCATAATGCCAAATAGCTTTCGGGTAAACCAAGTCTTCATCTGGTGAAGGTTGGTTTAGAATATTTTCCCACTGCCCGAACTTAACCATAACATACAGAGGAATGGTTGTATAATGCTGAAGTGTCTCATATCCCGGTGTGCGCAAAAAGCTGGTGTCTGCCAAAGCTGCTACTTGTACGGCTGCATCTAAAGCTTTATCAGCTCTACCTTCTAATGCCGCAGTTGCTGCCATAAAATGGTAATTGTGCGGGTAATATGCCATTGGGTAAAGGCCTTGAGCATCGCAGGTTGCTAAATAAACACTATCTGCAAATGCTGCTCTTTCGTTTATAATTGTACCTTCATGGTAATGCCCAGTTTTAATATAGATGTGGCAAGGCATATGTACCATATGTCCAGCACCCGGCATTAATTCACTTATTACATTCGCACTTTGGAGACCTCTTTCAGGCTCGCTAGAAGCTTCTATTGAGTGTATATATAAATGATGAGCCAATGGATGTTTAGGAGCATTCTTTAAAGTTTGTTCTAAAACATCAACTATCGGTTGTGTCCAAGACTTGGCAGTGCCATCATGTTCGTATAAATCCCAAGGGTGCAAATCCATTAAAGATTCTGCATATAAGCTAGCAATATCAGTATTATCTGGAAATGCCTTGTAAACTTCTTCCATCGCATTGGCATAGTCCAAATCTAAAATGCTTCTATCATCAGTTTTGCTGTAATTGTATCTTTTAGCAGTTGCTTCAATCAATGCTTTTTCCCAATCTGTCGCTATGTTTTTAAACTTCTGGGCTTTCTCTATAGATCGGCTTACTTCTTTTAAATTGGCATCGTCCATACCAGCATTAATGTTGGGACCTAAAGTATAGGCAACTCCCCAATAACACATGGCACAGGTACTATCTATTCTAGCAGCTTCTCTAAATGCTCTGGCTGCTTCATCGTGATTAAAACCATAAGTCAGGTTTAGCCCCTGATTAAAAAGTCTTTGAGCTAGTTCTGATTTGGTGCTTATTTTTAAACTGTGTTCTCCTAGGTTATCGAATAAAGGTGCTCTTAGTTCTGGAGAATTAGACTGATTACAAGAAACAATACTGGCTAGTATGAGCAAATACAGCAATATGTATTGCATTTTGAGATAATCAACTCGCTTTAACTTGTCCATAATATTTATCAATAATTCATGAATACTTTTGTGTTCGTGAAGCATGTTTAGTACTCATCATAAAGAAAAAAATATAGTAGCCGTAAAATACGGCTACCATACCCACGACTTACTAAACACAAAGTAATGAGGTTGGCTATTTTATAACCGAGTGTTCTTCACTGGTTATTCAAGCTAATATTTTTAATAATCGGGCTGGCTTGTTAAGCTGATTGTAATGGTTGGTTTGGAGATGATTGTTGATTTAAAAAAATAGTTTTTCTGGTAGTGATTCAACTATCTGGTGTATACTAATTTACTTATTAATTTAAGGATTAACTAATTGGCAATTGTTGAGATCGACGTTCATTGTATACCCTGTACACATGCCTGTTAACCCTACCCACATACCTTCTTTCAGTTCTTTGTTTAAAGTAGATGACTCTTTATCCATAATACATTTTAAATAGTAGAGCATCTTACTTGGGCCTAAATAGATTACTATTTCGTCTTTTTCATTTTTGGCAACTCGCTGTACTTTTCCAGATACATAGAGTTCTTTGTTTAGGTATTTTTGCTCCGCCTTTGGGCTGTTGAGTGTAAACTCTTCGAATACCTGTTCTGCACTTAAATGATAGGCTATTCTGTTGCTAAAAACCTGAGCTTGATTAAACGAAAACCAGCATAGCGATAAAACAAATAAAACAGCTATGGTTTGACAGTTGAATATATACTTAATCATTTCCTGTATTTTGATTTTAGATCTTCTGCTTAAAGTATATCTGGCTAGTTCAGCTGGCATTCGTCAATTGTTTACTGGTTTAAATCACACAATGGTGTTGAATATTGGCCTTCTTAGAAGGCAAGCGTGCGATTATCACACACCTGCCTGTATAATCAATCTATTAAAGCTCTTCAGAAATATCTGAGTTACCGAATACTAAGAAGCCATTTACATCATGTCCGTTAGTATCTCCTCTGTTCTCATCGTTCACAAAGAAATACATTGGTTTTCCTTTGTAAGTATTCTGATCAGAACCTTCTACTTTACCAAAGTCAGATGCTACAAGAATAGACGGTAAGTATTTGATCTCTTCAGTAAATGGAGGCCATACATCAAGACAACCACCAGAACAATTGCTTATATCTTCTTCATCATTAGATGAGTTGTAAAGTGTATTTCCAGTTTGGTCTACTAAGTAGATGTTTATGTCTTCAGAGATTTCTTTACCACCAATCATTAAAGTATAATCTGGCTTAGCAACATAGAATAAGTTAAGTACCTTGTCGCCATTGATATCACCAGGTTTCTCGTCATTATTAAAGAAATAAAGCGGCCATCCTTTGTAAGTGGTTTGTTTGCCACCATCTTCGTTGGTAATTGTACCAAAGTCACTTTTGCTTAAGCCTTCGCTTACTTTAATTTCTTCTTCAAAGAATACAGTCCAATTGTTTAAACAACCACCTGAGCAATTACTGATACCTTCAACATCTCTACCGAAAAAGTAAAGAGAGTTACCTTCTTTATCTGTTAGAATATTACCAAATTCAGAAGTACTAGCAAGCTGTACTGTATAATCTTCTGGGTATATATCATCGTCGTCATTATAGTCATCTTCATCACATGAGATTACAAAAGAAGTCAAGCCGATTAAAAGCATTAAAATCCAGTTTCTTTTAAAGGAATTCATTTGAAATAATAGTTTGAGTTGAAAAAAAATTTTTGACACTAGAAGTAAATTTTATGATGTGCATTTACATCTGTAACTGTGCAGCAAAGTTAACGGGGCTGGTTACGGAAAGGCTAAAAAAGAAGGTAGACAAAAGGTAATCTCAGGTATTTTGAGTGTGTACAATATGTAGACAATTTCACCGAAAAAATGCTCTTATAAGCACAGAAAAGCGATTTTAATCTTTTTTAAAAGTTTACAAAAACCTGTTTTTTAGGGTTAAAAAGGCTGTGAATTACAGGAAATTAAATTGCCACTATTTTGACAATTTGTGTTTGTCAACCTACTGTCTACTTATACATGTTACCTTAATATTTCAGTATGAGAATGTGAAATCGTAGAAGAAAAACCCATATATGACATTATGACTGCTGATTGATTTATTTTATGACAAAATGACTTATTAGACTTAAATTTTGTCAGAGAAAATCTGCAAAAAAGCTAAAAAATCCACTTGGCATTAATTCTGAATATCACTTATCAGATTTACAAATTAATGTTCAACTTAAAAACAGGAGGTTAACATGTCACTTGTAAGAAGAAATCACGACAATTATTTTCCAACACAATCATTTGGAGGATTATTAGATCAGTTTTTTAACACAGAATTATTCGACTGGCCAACACGTAATTTTTCTAGCACCAATACCACGCTTCCTGCAATAAATATTAAAGAGGAAGAAGATAGATTTACCGTGGAAATGGCAGCTCCGGGAATGAAAAAAGAAGATTTTAAACTGGAGATTGACAACAACAAGTTAACTATTTCTTCTGAACACAAAACAGAAAACGAGGAAGTTGGTAATGACAATTATACTCGAAGAGAGTTTAGCTACCAAAGCTTTGTAAGATCATTCAATTTGCCTGAAACTGTAGATAGCGATCAGATTAAAGCTAGCTACGAAAATGGCGTTTTATTGCTAGATATCCCTAAAAAGGAAGAAGCTAAGCCGAAACCAGTTAAGTTGATTGATGTGAAATAAAGCGATTAAGATATAAGGTTGGGGTGGTTTTATCCACCCTTTACAGAAGTAAATAATTTCTTTATGTTGTTTTAAATAGTAGAGAACTATGAAACTTTTAGATAAAGAAATCAACCTAAAAAAAGATTTTCCAACATGGTTTAATAAGGTTTTAGGAAAATTGAATTTGCTGCCAGATAGGTTAAGTAATGGTTTGCAAAATATAACTACAGCGTTTACTAAAGATGATAATACTTACGACCTGAAAATTCAGATGCCGGGTCTTAAGAGAAAAGATATACAGATTGAAATAAGGGATAATTATTTAATTATATCAGCTGAAAAGACATCTGAAAGAAAAAACAAAGGAAGCAACTGGTTAAGCGAATCTTACAGTTACTCATCCTATACCAGAACTTTTAAAATTCCAGATGGAGTTGATAAAGATAAAATAGATGCTCGAATGAAGCATGGAATACTTACCATTAAAATGAAATACAAATTATTAGATGGTATGAAAAACAAAAGGATGATTCCAGTTGCGTAAGTGTAGTCGGAGATAAAGTTTAGAACAGCGTAAAATGAGTGAATAGTTTACCGGGCAGAAATGCCCGGTTTTTTTATGTCTAATTGATTCGATCAAATACTTTCCACAGCTTCCTGCTTCTTAGTATCTTCTTTTACCTGCTTGTTCAGCTTTTTATTTAATAGCATAAAAGCACTTATGGCGATAGCAAATTGAACAAGGCAAGTCATAAGACTGTAAGATTGAAATGGATCGTACCATTTATCCACTTTAGCAGCATCTACCAAAAACCAAATAACCAAACCAGTACCAATAGGAGGAACCAGATAGTTCATAATAATTTTCCATATAGGTTTAATTTTCCAGTCATCGTTTTGCTGTTGGTTTTCGTCTTCTCTAAGTTTATCCAGCCCATATTTAATTAACACAATAGAAAAGAATACACCGGAGAGAATAAGTGCTACACCCCAAACAAAATCCTGATTGCCTAATATATCCAGACTAATTGCCGAAGGGATACCAAAAGCATAACTGGCAATACCAACAATTAAAAGTGCTTTGCTTCTAGAAAAACCAAAATCAACAAAAACCCTAGCAGGCAATTCTAATTGCGCGATTAATGATGAAAAACCCGCAAATGTTAAACCCATAAAGAATAAAACAGCCAGTACATTTCCACCAAACATTTTGGCAAACAATTGCGGCATCCATATAAATGTAAGACCAGTAGAGGCAGGGCCACTGGTTTTTACAACCTCAAGTAGCTCTGTTTCAGACATTCCCATATCATTTTTTAAGATCGCGAATACTGTCCCGAAAATTACTATGGCAGAAATAAGGGATATACAGTTATTGCCTATTCCAGTAAAAAAGGCATTTTTTACAATTCCCTGCTCAGATTTCATGTAAGCGGCATAGGTGATAAAAAGCCCCCAGCCAGCACCAGTATCCCAAGCATTTTGTGTGAGTGCCTCCACCCAGATTTTAGGGTTGCTCAGTTGAGACCAATCTGGCGTAAATAAGTAATTGATTCCTTCTAGCGCACCATCTAGCGTGAGTGCTCTTATGATGCATAATATCAATATCACCAGCAAACTGGGAATTAAAACCTTATTTACTTTCTCGATAGAAGATACGCCTTTCCAAATAGCCAAACAACCCACAACTAGAGCCAATGTGTGTGTGGCTAATGGCCAGTAACTTTCTTGATAACTATTCCAGATAAACATGGCAGTTTCTGTGTTTTCTGGTAGTGAGTGGCTCATCATGTAGAAGAAATAATAAATACACCAACCCACCACTACAGAATAGAAAAATGTAATGGCTGTTGCTACAAAAGCCATAAAAGCACCCATCCATGTGAGTTTGCCATTTGTTGCTCCCTTCATCGCTCCAATCAATCCCATTCTAAACTTTCTGCCAATGGCATATTCTCCTATAATTAAAGGTATACTCCATATAAGTAGAAAAATAACCCAAGCAAAAATGAAAGCTCCGGCACCACTTTCAGAACCATTTTGAGCCACAATTCTTGGAAATCGCCAGATGTTTCCTGTACCAATTGCAATACCTAGTACACTAAGTAGAAAAGCTGTTTTTGAAGAGAATCTTTGATGTATGCTTTTGTCCATATTTATCTTCCAGAAAATTTAGATAATTGATTTAAACTTAAGATGTATCCGAATGGATTGATGAATGTGTAATTACAAATCTAAAGTGTAACTTATACACATATAAGACTGATATTGACTATAACTTATACTATTTTTGCATGACTACACCGTGAGATTAGATATTCAAGTAAAAAACTGCACAATTTAATCTGATTACTAGAATATTTCATCAAAATCGTACAAGTAGTGGGTAAAATTTTTGAAAACTGAAATTTGAATGATCGCTACTTTTAAAAAATGATTAAATGGGGATTTTGCAGGGTAAAATGGATGGGCTTTTTGACTGGTTGGCTGGGTTGTTTCGCATTAAATAACAATGCGTTTTTACAAAGAAATTGAAATCATGTAAATGTAAATATGGATTGCGGGTAGTCTTTTAATTAAGACTGCCTGCTTTTGAGAAGTGTTAAATTATGATGTTTAAAAAATTAGATTTATACAATTCTATTATGACGAACAAACTCTTTCTATTTACACTGTTCTTTTCGGCAGTTTCATTCAAATTATTTTCTCAAGAAGCCAATATTACCATCAATACGAAAGAGTTGGGAGCATCAGTTTCGCCTAGTTTGCATGGTATCTTTTTCGAGGAAATTAGCCATGGAGGTGAAGGTGGGTTATATGCAGAGCTAATACAAAATAGAGGATTTGAAGAAAGTCGTGTGCCAGAAGGTTGCTCTCTAGATTCTGGTTGGATTATCCCTCCAAGAACCCCGCATTTTAGAACAGGGAAAGTAATAGATTGGAAGATGAAGTTCGAACCGACCAACGATTGGCCTGCTTGGTCTCTATCAACATCCGGTAAATCTGAAGCAGAAATTTCACTTACTCAAGATCAGCCATTAACCAAAGCGACTCCAAATTCATTGCAAATAGATATTTCTAGTTATGATGAACAAGGAAGAGTAGCAGTTGTAAACGAAGGATTTTGGGGAATTAAAGTAGAAAATGGCGCCACTTATAATTTATCATTTTACCTTAGAACTGATAAAAAATATAAAAGTCCAGTAACGGTTTCGCTCGAAACAGACGAGGGAGCAGTATTGGCAAAACACACTTTTAATAAAGTAAACTCAAAAAACTGGCAAGAGCATACTTGCGCTTTAAAAGCAACGGCATCAGCAGCAAAGGCTAAATTCTACATTACTTTTGAAGGTGAAGGAACAGCATGGTTAGATTTCGTTTCTTTATTTCCTGAAAAAACTTTTAAGAACAGACCCAATGGCATGCGTCCAGATTTGGCTCAATACTTAGCAGATTTAAAACCTGCTTTTGTAAGGTGGCCAGGTGGTTGTTTTGTAGAAGGTATTAGCGTAGAAAGTGCACCGAACTGGCAAAAAAGTTTAGGTAAATTAATCGACAGACCGGGTACTTATAGCCCTTGGGGATACTGGTCTAGTGATGGAATTGGCTACCACGAATTTTTGCAGTTTTGTGAAGATATAGATGCAGATGCCATGTATGTATTTAATTGTGGTATCGCTTGCGAAATGCGTGCAGGGCCTTATCTGCCAGAAGATCATGTCCCATCGATTATAGAAAATGTGTTGAATGGGATTGAATATGCGATTGGTCCGGCTGATTCTGAATGGGGTAAAGTGAGAGTAGCTAACGGACATCCAGAGCCATTTCCGCTTAAATATATAGAAGTGGGTAATGAGCAAAAAGGGCCAGAATATGGCGCTAGATTTAACACTTTCTACGAGGCAATAAAAGAAAAATATCCGCAATTAACCATTATTGCTAGCATGGGGATTTCTCATGTAGATAAGGCAACTGTTGAGTCGATTGATAAAATGGATATGGCAGATGAGCATGCTTATAAAGGTATTTATTGGCCAATGATCTACCACGATTGGTACGATAAATATGAGAGAGGTGATTGGAAATTGTATGTAGGTGAGTATGCTTGTAACAGTGGTGTAGGTAGCGGAAATATGATGGCGGCTTTAAACGATGCTACTTATATATTAGGTATGGAGCGCAACTCCGACATGATTACCATGACCAGTTATGCGCCGTTACTTGAAAACATGAATGATACCGATTGGCCAGTTAACCTCATTAGGTTCGATAATGAAAGAAGCTTTGCCAGAATTTCTTACTATGCCATTCAGATGCTTAATGAGAACAAGGCGACTGTAAACCTAGATACTAAGATTGATATTAAAGCTAGTGAAGAAGTAAGTGCATCTAAGTTTGAAGGTAAAATTGGTTTAAGCACTTGGGATACCTATGCCGAATTTAAGGATATTGAAGTCATTCAAGATGGTAAAACCATCTATCAATCAGATTTTGCGAAAAGCGCAGACGAGTGGAAAACAACCGGTGGCAACTGGGAAGTAAAAGATGGCGCTTTGGCACAAACAGATTATGGAGTTTGGCCTCTGGCAATTCTGAAAGATCAAGATTACAGCGCTTACACATTAAAACTGAAAGCAAGAAGAACTGGTGGTTACAATGCTTTTATGATTCCTATTGCCATTAAAGATCATGATAATTACCTGAGAGCACATATTGGTGCTTGGCTAAATCGTGTAGCTGCTTTTGAGTTGGTAACGAATGGCACTGATGCGATGGTAACGCAACCAGTCACACTTGAAAACCCCATTGAAACCGACAAATGGTACAATGTGGAGCTGCAAGTAAATAATGGAACCATCGATTGTTATCTAGATGGGGAGTTACTCATGACCTACAAAGACCCAAGAAGATTTTTTAGCATTGCTGGAAAAGATGAAGCAACTGGTGAAATTGTAGTGAAGGTGGTAAATGCCAGCGATAGCCCTTACCAGACGGCAATTAATTTGGAAGGTGTGGATACAGTGAATCCTGTTGGAAAAGTTATTACGCTCTCAGCAGAATCTGCCAATGACGAAAACTCTTTGGATGAACCAGAAAAGTATGTGCCTGTTGAAACTGTTTACAAAGAATTTAAACCAGAGTTTGAAATGGCATTTAAACCTTGGTCGGTAACAGTTCTCAGAATTAGTACTAAGTAAAAAGACATCATCGAATTATTGACATATTAATAATATTAGAAAATCAGAATGAAGAAGGTTTTAGAATTAACGCTAATTATTTTAATTATCGCCACTCCATTTGCTTGTGAGCAGAAGGAGAAAAAACAAGACTACCCAATACAACCAGTATTATTTACCTCGGTACAATTTAACGATAGCTTTTGGGCTCCAAAAATAGAAACAAACAGAGCGACTTCTATTCCAAGTGCATTTGGCAAATGCGAAGAGACAGGCAGGTTCCACAACTTTGCTTTGGCTGGCGGCTTATCAGACGGAGAGTACATCGGAAATTTCCCTTTCGATGATACCGATGTTTACAAAGTATTGGAAGGTGCTTCTTATACATTAGCAGTGCAAGACGACAAAAAACTGGATGCTTTTCTAGATAGTGTAATCAATTTGATTGATGCAGCGCAAGAAGAAGATGGCTATTTGTTTACGGCTCGAACCAACGAGAGTGAGCGCTTAAGAGGTTGGATGGGTTCTAAACGTTGGGAGAGATTAAACAGCCACGAACTATACAATACAGGTCACTTACTAGAAGCAGCCGTTGCACACCACGAGGCAACAGGCAAAGACAATCTTTTAAAGATCGCGATCAAAAATGCTAACTTGATCAATCAAGATTTTGGCCCTGCTGAGCAGCAGAAACATTGCCCTTCTGGCCACCCGATTGTTGAAATGGCACTAGTAAAATTGTATCGCGAAACTGGCGACGATCGCTATTTAAAACTAGCTAAATATTTTATTAACGAAACTGGTATTGCTACAGATGGTCATGATTTAAGCCAGTACAGCCAAGATCATATGCCAGTGGTAGACCAAAAAGAAGCAGTTGGACATGCAGTGCGTTTTGGTTATTTGTATTCTGGTGTTACAGATGTGGCTGCACTTACAGGCGACGAAGCTTACAAAAAAGCAATTTTAAACTTGTGGGATAATGTAGTTTCTAAAAAATTATACATCACAGGTGGTATAGGTGCTAGATCGATGGGTGAGGGATTCGGTGAGAATTACGAGCTACCAAACATGACGGCTTACTGCGAAACTTGTGCTTCCATCTCTAATGTTTATTGGAACCACCGCATGTTCTTGTTATTTGGTGATTCTAAATACTACGATGTTTTAGAAAGAACCCTTTACAATGGTTTAATCGCAGGTATTTCTTTAAGTGGCGACAAATTTTTCTATGACAATCCATTGGAATCAGACGGTTCTCACGATCGTGCTCCTTGGTTCGATTGTGCTTGTTGTCCAGGGAACATTACCCGATTTATGGCTTCAGTTCCGGGATATCAATATGCAGTAAAAGATGAAGCTGTGTATGTAAATCTATTTGCAACAGGTGAGTCTAAACTGGATGTAGAAGGCAAGAAATTCCATTTAAAACAAACCACCAAATATCCTTGGGAAGGTCAGGTAGCTATTGAGGTAACCAAACCCATTGGTAGCGAACTTGACTTGAAAGTTAGAATTCCGGGCTGGGCTAAAAATGAAGCGATTCCTTCAGATTTATACAAGTTTATAGAAGGGCAAAAAGGAGATGTAAAAATCAGCATCAATGGTGAAGAGGTAGACTACAAAACCGAGCAAGGTTATGCGGTGCTTTCTAAAGATTGGGAAGCGGGTGATGTTGTTTTGGTGAATCTTCCATTAGAAGTAAAAAGGGTAGAAGCACATGAAAATGTAGTGTACGACAGAGGTAAAACTACTTTCCAAAGAGGACCGGTTGTATATTGTTTCGAGGGTGTAGATTATGATAAAGGAAGCATTTTTAGCACTTATGTTCCAGAAGGAGCGGCGGTAAATGCTGAGTACAAAAAAGACTTTTTAGGTGGTGTAGTTACTTTAGATGTTGCCGGAAAAGGCTTGTTTAAAGAAGGTGAAACCATAAAAGAAGAGGATGTAACATTACAAGCAATTCCATATTATAGCTGGAATAACCGTGGCAAATCTGAAATGCTTATTTGGATGCCAGATAATGCTGAAACGGCTGTAGTAAGAGACATGAATTCTTTAACAGCTCAAGCGACTCCTTCAGTAGAAGGTTATGATAAAGGCTTTGGGTTAAAAGATGGCTTTACTCCAAAGAACTCAGGCGATGTAGATAAAAACTTCTTTTTCTGGTGGTTAAAAAATGGTTCAGAAGAATGGGTAAAATACGAGTTCGAGAAGCCAGTAAAAATATCTAAATCGGATGTATACTGGTTAAAATACGACCATTACGATTACACAGCTAGAGCGCCTAAATCGTGGGAATTAGAATACTTAAAAGGTGAAGACTGGCTTCCGGTAAAAAATAAAACTTCTTATAATACCGAACTCGACCAATTCAACTCCGTTGAGTTCGAACCAGTAACTACTACTGCCATTAGGCTAAATGCTACAATGCAAGACAGCGTTTCGGCAGGTATACTGGAATGGAGAGTTGAATAATTAAAAATGGATGAATAGATAGAAAAAAGTCGGATACTTGTCCGGCTTTTTTTATGCCTGAAATCTTAGCAACTGATATAAATCTTTTACTCATAATATAGTATACACGCCTTTTAAAAATAAAATCTTCCGGCAAGCATAAAGCTATACACTGCTTGAACTTATTTCACTATATTAGAATTTATAAAATACTTCCCGACTTACTAAACCACCAGTATTAGCATTCATACATTGCCGAACACAAGCTCGGTACATATCTTTTTTGTTAAAATTTTTTGAGTGATGAATACACCCACGGCGACAAAGAATAAGGAAATTACGGTGGCAGTTTTACCTTTCCAGCTTTACAACAATCCTGATGAGTTTAGCCCTTTGCATTTAGGTTTTACAGAAGACCTCATAAATAATTTTTCGATGTTTATGGGTCTTTCGGTTATCTCCCAATATTCTACTCAGCATATTAAAGATATTTCTAACGAAACCGAAATACAGAAACTCGGTGCCGACTATTTGGTGACAGGCAGCTTTCTAAATCTAGGTATCGATATTCGTATTGGCTTGCAACTCATCAGAACCGAAGATAAAAAGGTGGTTTTTTCAAACCAATACAGAGTGAAGCCGGAGTCTTTACTGAATGCAGAAGATACCATTACTCAACAAATTGTAAGTATTTTGCAAGAGAAAATCGATTATGATTTACTTACTTTTTCATACAAAAAACAAACTGTACAATTAGCTGCTTACGAGAACTGGCTTATTGGTATGGATTATCTCAAAAAATGCAGTTTAGAAGATGATCAAATAGCCAGAGAATACTTTGAAGCAGCATTAAAGATCAACCCGAAATATGCTCGTGCACATACGGGTATTTCACTTTCTTATTTTAATGAATGGAGTTGCCAGCTTTGGGAACGTTGGGATGAAAGCCACAAAGGCGCAATGGAAAATGCTCGCAAAGCACTAGAACTGGATGAAAACGACTATCAAGCATTAATGATTTTAGGAAGGTGTTATTTGTATTCTAATGATTTTGAAAGGGCTGAGCATTGCTTGAGAAAGTCTTTAAAAATGAATCCGAATGATTCACAAAATCTATTACATGTGGCATTTTGGTTTACCTTTTTGGGCTATGCAGATGAAGCCGAGCAATATTATTTACGTGCTAAAAAACTCAATCCTTTCTATAATGATAC
Source organism: Thalassovita sp. (assembly GCA_002729595.1). Taxonomy (GTDB): domain Bacteria; phylum Bacteroidota; class Bacteroidia; order Cytophagales; family Flammeovirgaceae; genus Chondrinema. The sequence continues at coordinate 39,213 of PBYL01000463.1, forward strand.
CTACTATACTTATGGCATACAAGTTTATTTTGAGTTGGGCAACTATGAGAAATGTATTGAGTATGCTAAAAAAATAGATATTAATAACTATTGGGTTGATTTGCCTGCGTATATGGCTGCCATATATTTCCACCTATCGGATATGGAAAAGGTAAAAGAGTGTTGGCAGCTTTATTTAAAAAGGTTTAAGGCTTATATTCTTAAAAATGATGCTGATACAGAGAATGCCCAAATCACCAAGAACATGGATTGGCAAACAGATTCTTTTTCGCAAAAAGCTTTTGAGTGGCATATTTCGGTAAATCCATACAGAGACAAAACCAACCTGAAACCTTTCTGGGAATTTATTTCTAACAAACTCAATATACATACGCAGCCAGAAACTGTCAAGCCAAAGAAACAGGCAGAAGCTGCCTTTGTACAAATAGGTGAAATGTGGGAAATGACTTTCCAACAAAAAACAGTAATGCTAAAAGATGCCAAAGGTTTTCACGATTTACTTGCCTTATTAAAATCACCAGAAAGAGAAATCCACTGTATGGAATTAATGGGTGTGCAAGCATCCGATTCTCAAGGCGTAGAGGTGATAGATTTATCTGCAAAGTCTAATTATGTAAAGCGGATTAAAGAGTTGCAGCACGAAATTGCGGAGGCAGAAGATATGAATAATTATGAAGTGCTTGGCAGCTTGCAAGAAGAGTATGAACAATTGTTAGATCATCTTTCTAAAAACTTGGGCATTGATGGCAAACCCAGAGAAACTGGTTCTAGTATTGAAAAAGCACGTTCGGCAGTAACTTGGAGAATTAGGAGTGCCATTAAAAAAATAGAAAGCCAGCATCCGGCATTGGCAAAGCATTTTTCTCTTACTGTAAAAACGGGTACATTTTGTTGTTACCAACCCGAAACTCCTATAAACTGGCAATTATAAGATAAGTGTAAGTACGCCTTACAATGTGATTTCCCCCAAACTTACATTGTAAGGCAAAAACTTACGCATAAGAAAGTGATTAGCAATAACACTTTAAAATCTTATAATTATGCCAACACCAATTGAAATTTTATTAGATCCAATATCCCTAATAGTAATCGCTATGTATATGGGATTAATGATTTGGGAAGCACTTTTTCCAGCAAGAAAATTACCTTATGTAAAAAACTGGAAACTAAAAGGAATTGCAGCATTTGCCATTTACTTCTTTCTGTCTTCGTATCTGCCTTTAATGGTAGACCCTTACTTAGAAAAATTCAGGTTATTCGATTTAACAGGCTTGGGTGATTATGGAGGAGCCTTGGTAGGTATTTTATTATACGCTTTCGGCGAATACGTATGGCACCGAATTATGCACCGTTCAGACTTTTTATGGAGAACAGTTCACCAAATGCACCACAGTGCAGAAAGGCTAGATACTTATGGTGCTTTTTTCTTTAGTCCGGCAGATATGATCGGATGGACTTTGTTGGGCAGTGTGTGTTTTGCACTACTTGTAGGCATAAATCCGCAGGCAATCACCATTGTTTTACTTGTAACTAATTTTCTCGGGATATTCCAACACGCCAATATCAAAACGCCTCATTGGATGGGTTACTTCATTCAAAGACCAGAGAGCCATGCGGTACACCATCAAAAAGGTTTGCATAAAGGAAATTACTCTGGTTTGCCCATTTTCGATATACTGTTTGGTACTTTCTACAACCCAAAAGCTTTCGAAAGCGAAACAGGTTTTTACAATGGTGCATCTGCTAGAATTGCTGATATGTTACTCTTTAAAGACATCAGTTCAGATGACTCGAAGCACAAGCCGAAAGATGAAAATAAAGAAATGGTGAAAGCTTAAATGCAGACGATGAATATTTATAAAAATAGAATTCAAGATCATCTGGCATATGCCTTAGAGTATAGCGAAACGACCTATTGGAGCAAGCTATATAGCAGCCATCTAAATGGATTAAGGTCTTTTAGTAATGTAATCGCAGGTGCTTTTACCGGCGCTTTGCCAGAGGTAGATGTGTTAGCCATGAACAGAGTTTTAGGCTTAGGAATGGATAGAAAAATAGAGCAGAACGATATTCAAAAGATTATAGACTTTTATTATAAATCTGGCTCTAAGCGATTTTTTATACAGGTGAGTCCGTATGCACAACAAGAAAACCTTACAGAATTACTTGCTCAAAATGGATTGCAATTGCATAACAATTGGGTGAAGCTAGTAAGACCAGCCCACAAAGTATTGCTTCAAAATAATCCAGACTTAAAGCATATAAAAATCGGCAAAGAAAAGGCGATGCTTTATGGCAAAATCATTTTCGAAAGCTTTGACTGGACAGATACTCGATTGATGGAATGGTTAGCAGCATCGGTAGGACAACAAGGTTATCATCATTATTTGGTGATGCACAACGATGTTGCAATTGCAGCGGGAGCCATGCATATTATGGGCAATTTTGCTTCAATGGCTTTTGCAGGAACTTTGCCAGCATACAGAGGTTTAGGCGCCCAAAATATCTTGCTTAAAAAGAGAATTTCAGATGCTTTAGAAATGGGTTGTACTTATTTCATTGCTGAAACCGGCGAAGATTTGCCTCATAAGCCAGTTGCCAGTTACAGAAATATGATGAGAATTGGTTTTGTACCAGCCTATCTCAGGCAAAACTGGATTTTTCAATTTAATTAATATTTGCCTTAACATAATAAGCCAGTGGGTTACAATTACTTCTGTAATCTGCTGGCTTATTTATTTAATATATGGGTGATTTTAAAAACTTTTTTTACGCGTTGATCTTCAATATATTTGCTACAGAATGTTGATAGAGAGAGATATGAAGATCATTTTTTTGAGTATTTTGCTGTTTTCGGTGGTTCAGTGTTTTGCTCAAACCGATTCATTATCAGAGAGTAATTCAAGCTCAGAAGATACCGCACAAGCTGAAGTAGATTCTATTTTTTCTGATGCTTTTTTAAAGATTGAAATTCTAAAAAGAAGCTTACAAGAATTAGAAAGTGATATTCCAAGTGATAAAAAACTGGAAGAAACATCTTTAAGTTTTCAGAATCAAATTGAATATTATGATTCACTAATTGAAGTGATATCAGAGAGTTCTTTAGAGTATAAAAGACTTGATGATCTTCGGGATTTAGAAAAAGTTAAAAATGAGAATCTAGAAAAAATTGCTTCTTTACAATCTAAAGTGAGAGGTTTTACTTCAGAAGTAACAGATTATAGAGATCGACTAATTAAGTTATTTGAAAAGCTAAATGAGATCAAAAGCGATTCAGTAGAACTTTCGAATAACTCAAGATTATTTAACGACTACTCCCAGATCAAAAGCAAAATTGAAACGCAAAGTAATGGCTTTGGGAAGATACTTGGCAAGATGCAGAAAGAACTCACTTTGCTGAATGACTTGCAAGGAGTAGAGCAGGAAAATATACAAAACATAAAAAAGGTTACCCGAACCAAGATACGCAAACAATCGGTACCCATTTGGCAATCAGAAGTAAAAGATAACATTCCCCAAAGAGCATGGATATCTTTTAAAAATAGTGTTTTTGATATCTATAAATACCTGAAGGATAATCCTGAGCGCATATATGCACATATTTTTGTTTACGCCATTATCTTATTAATTGCCCTTTATTTTAAGAAGAAAGAACATCTTTGGGAGAAGTATATAGGCAAAGAAGAGGAGATTAAAAATGTGTTGCATCCATTGCAAAGACCTTATACTTCTAGCTTGCTGTTATCGATTACTATTTCTCCTTGGATTCACGATGGGGCACCTTCCGACTTTTTCGATACCACGCTCATTTTTCTGTTGATACCAATCTTGGTTTTTCTTTACAGCTCAAATATTAAGAATCTGTTTAGAGAATCGGTGTATTTCTCAATCATTTATTTTATCATCCACATACAGCATTTTGTGTATGACAACACCCTGTTTCAGCGGATAACCATGTTGGTTCTGGCATTACTGCTAGTAATTGTGGTAAACAGGTTGAGAAAGATTTATGATGGCGCGAATGTCGTTTTCTTTAAGCAATTGTTTAAAGGAGCAATAGCGCTTTTATTAGCTTCTATTCTGGCAAATATTTTCGGCTATTTTGCCTTTTCGGAGTTTTTGCTCTCCAAAGTGGCTGCAGTAATTGTTTTGGCTGTAGTTTTCCATATTTCCACCTTTGCCATTATTGATGTTATTAAACTGATTATGCTCACCGAAAGGGTAAATAAGTTTAATTCGGTGAAGCTTTACTATGAAACTATCAAAGATACCATCACTAAGTATGTGCGGCTCATTGCCTTTTTCTTTTGGATAATTGTGGTATTAAGAATATCGGGCTACTACGATACAGTAATGTCGAGAGTATTAGGCTTTTTAACACATCAGCATTCCCTAGGCTCTATCAGCTATACTATTAAAGGCATTATCCTCTTCATTTTGACCATTTATACCTCCGTAAAAATTTCTAACATATTAGAGATTTACTTTAAAGAAGATTACGGTAGAGGTAATGAGGGAACAAAGCGAAGTATAGGAACCATCACTATTATGATACGCTACAGTATTATTATAATAGGTTTTCTATTTGCCATTTTATTCTCAGGTTTACCAATAGAAAATATAACCATTGTGGCGGGTGCTTTGGGTGTAGGTATTGGTTTTGGTTTGCAAAACATCATCAACAATCTTGTATCCGGATTTATTCTGGCCTTGGAAAGACCCATACAAATTGGAGACATTGTGCAGCTAGATCAGTTTACAGGTGAAGTGCAAGATATAGGAATTCGAGCAAGTAAGATTAGAACTTTTGATGGTTCCGAAGTGATTGTGCCTAACGGAGAGTTGATCTCGAAACAGGTAGTTAACTGGACTCACTCAGATAATTATCGCCGAATAGAAATTTTTGTGGGCGTTGCTTATGGTTCACCAACCGAAAAAGTGAAAAAGCTATTGAATCAGGCTATTAATTCTTGTTCGCATATTCGCAGTAACCCAGCACCATTGGCGCTTTTCCACGATTTTGGTGATAACTCATTGAACTTTAGAATTCTTTGTTGGACCAGTATTGATACACTTCTACTTGCCAAAAGTGAAATTATAACTGAAATTGATAATTTATTTAGAGCGAATAATATCAATATTCCATTCCCGCAAAGAGATATTCATGTGCGCACTTTAGACCCTTCAATTCAGTTTACAAAACCCGAAGAGAAACAACCTGAGTCTAAAGAGTCTAAACCAGAAAAACATCCTGAGCCTGAAGATCACGAAGAGGAAAACGATGAAAATTAAAATCTTAAAGATGGAATTATAGGCTTAATTCCATCTTCCTCCCAGATTTAACAGCGCTGTAAATCGCATCAATAATTTTTAAATCTTTTACGCCTTCTTCTCCATCAACCGGTACAATAGGCTTTTTACCATTGAGAATGATTTCTGCCATTTCATCCATTTGGATGGTTTGATGTGTTTTATGCGGATGAGTTAACTCGCCTTTGTGGGTACGACCTTTTATTGGGCCATAACCAGAAGCAGGTTGTAGCTCTGCAAAACCATTTACTCCATTTAGAAAGAAACTGTCGAGGTTATTCATCGCATAGGTAGACAGGCAAGAAGCTACTGCACCGCTTGGGAATCCCATTTGAAACTGGATGGTTTCATCAACACCTTCTTTAAATTTGACCGGATCAGTTTTGGTTTCTTGAGCAGTTACCCAAATAGGTTCCTCACCGACCAAATAACGAGCTCCATTGATAGAGTAAACACCGATATCCATCATAGAACCACCACCAGCAAGCACTGGGTCTAATCGCCATTGGTTTGGATTACCAATTATAAAACCAGATAAACCTTGAAAAAACTTAATTTCTCCAAATTCACCTGCCTTTCTCATTTTGATGATCTCCAGTGTTTTAGGTTCGAAATGCATTCTGTAACCGACTAGCAATTTCACATTGGCAGCCTTACAGGCATCTACCATTTCTTGCCCTTCTATGGCATTTACTGCCATAGGTTTTTCGCAAATGGCATGTTTGCCAGCCTTAGCTGTTCTTATCACTCCCTCACGATGTAAAGAATTAGGTGTGATGACGTACACCGCATCGATATCAGGATTATCTTTTATAGAATCGAAGTTTTCGTAATTGTAGCAGTTTTTGTCTGGAATATCGTACTTCTTTTGCCAAACCGGAATCTTGGAAGGAGTTCCACTAACTACACCAACTAACTTTGCCATTTTACAATCCTTCATTGCCTCAGCAACCCTATTTGCGTAACTGCCCAAACCCATAAGCGCCACCCGAAGCACAGGTCCATCATAAGGCTGTGTATCAAAAGGTTGTGCATTGGCTTCTTTATCTCCTGTATTAAAAGTGTAGAAAGAAGGTATTGCTAAAGCAGAAAAACTAAGTTTTTGCAAAAAATTGCGGCGAGAGCTCATGACAGAGATAGTTTAAATAGGTTCGAGTTAATTTATCATTTTCAAAAATTGACTCAACTTAATACAATATTTGAGTAATTAAAAATAAAACTTCTCCGAGGGAGTATTTTTAATCTATTGGTAATATTTGGGTGAGAAGTGGTTTTTTAATCATTGCAGTAAGTACTCCATTAGACTTTTGCTGTTTCATAATTTTATTAGTTCGGAGATTTTCATAAATGCGATTTTTATGAACAACTTCTAAATGTTTTTCTTCTAACATTTCGAATTCAGAAAAATAATCTTTTATAAATGACCACTCAAGCATCTGAGGTTCTGTAAAAGTCGGATAGCTATGAATATCTACAATTAGTAAGAATATGCCTCCAGGCTTCAATACTCTTTTAATCTCATTACAAGATTCAACCAAACTTTCAACATGATCGATAGAATTGAAAGAAGTAATTACATCAAAATAATTATCTGAGAAAGGAATGTTTTCGACATAAGCTTTTACATATTCCATTTGATGGTTATTTGCCCCCATCTTGATGTATTTGTCTGTAAGTGGGTCAAGTCCGATTCTTTCTTTTGTCATATTAGCCCATTCGAGAGAACCTCTAGGTCCACAGCCAATATCTAATACTTGTTTATCCTGATAGAAGGATTTTGGCAAAGAAAAATACTCCGTAAAAAAGTACTCATAGTGGTGATTGGTTAATTTTTTTTCAAAAAACTTGACATATCGCCAATAGCCCAGTTCAAAGAACTCTTTAATTGGAGCATAAGTAAGACTGATCATTTATGGTATAGTGCTAAGGGTTGAGTTATTTAAGGACTAAAAATATTGAATTATTTCTTCGAAAGTTATAGATGGTTTTATTTCTTCAAATTTTTTAAATCAAGTACTGGTAATAATTTATCTGATAAAGCGAACTAACAAAGAAAATCTTCAACAAACTATGAACAACATTTTCAAACTACTTACTATTTGCTTTCCTTCTTACTTCTTGTAACCAATCTTCAGAGTTTAATGGCAAATGGCTAAAACTCACTTTAGATTCTTATTCATTGCAGGATACTATTGAGCTTGTTAGGAGTATTTCAAATTTTTATTGGGGTATAAATATAGTTAATAAATAAAACAGACAAGTCTGTTTGTTTTTGAAAATAATCCCGCATACATTTGTTATATGAAAAAGCCAGGAGTGAAGGAAAGAATTATTGATACTGCCTCTAGATTGTTCTACTATGAGGGTTTTAATCAGACGGGGATCAATAGGATAATTGAAGAAGCCGGAGTGGCTAAGGCGAGTATGTATCAACACTTTAGGTCGAAAGAAGATATTGCGGTTGCTTATTTGGAGAGAAGGCACCAAGAGGGTTTTGTAAAAATGGCTGAATATGTAGCGGATAAACCTAATTATAAAGAAAAGGCTCTGGCTGCATTTGATTATTTATACGACTGGCTCAGTTCGGTCAATTTTAGAGGTTGTGTTTTTCAGAATATCATTACTGATCTGCCGAAAGATCACATAAAAATTAGAGATAAAGTAAGAAACCAAAAAGACGAACGTCGCAATTGGATTCAAAACCTGATTAAAAGTGGAGGTGAGCATACAACCGAAGAAGCCGAAAAATTGGGTGACGAAATTATGGTTTTAATGGAAGGGGCAATCATTATGACGCAAATACAACAAGACTGTTGGCCAATAAAAACAGCTAAGGAGACCTGTAGAAAATTATTAGGTTAAGCCTAAAAAAATTTAAATAAAAAAGAACAGACTTGTCTGTATGTAAATCATTTTGAGAATAGAGAAAAAGTACAAGCATTTTGATAATTAATCAATTTACCAGCAGGCAGTTTATGTCTAAGTTAACTACAGTTTTTGTTTTGAGTTGAAAATGAAGTAATGGAAGGAAAGACAAGGCAATTTAGAAGTTCGTAGCTAAAGCTACGGGCTGAAAAATTAACGAAGTCTTTCCTTTCAAGACGAATTTGCAGACTAAAGAAAAGCTTTAGCTAACTTATTGAAATAGAATCACATAAAACATATAAATACAATGAAAAGAATTGCAATTAATGGAATGGGAAGAATAGGAAGAACTTCCCTTAAAATAATTTTAGATACTCCAGAACTCGAATTAGTAGCAGTAAACGACATTGCTCCAATTAACAGTATCGCATATTTGCTTAAGTACGACAGTGTGCAAGGCAATTACGATAAAGAGATTGAAGTAAAAGAGGAAGGCTTGATTATAGGCGATCAGAAAATTATGTTTCTGAATGAAAAAGATCCTGAAAAACTTCCTTGGGCTGCACTAAAAGTTGATGTGGTTATCGAAAGTACCGGGATTTTTACTTCAGAAGAAGATGCCTCCAAACACATTAAAGCGGGAGCAAAAACAGTAGTACTTTCTGGCCCTACTAAAAGTGCCAATCTACCAACAGTTGTGCACGGTGTAAATACTGATGATGGCAAGGTGAGTATTTTCTCTTGCGCGAGCTGTACCACCAATAATATCAGTCCGGTGATTGAAATAATTGGTAGGAGAGTTGGCATTAAAAAAGCGATTATGACGACCATCCATGCGAATACCGCTTCGAACAAAACTGTCGATTTACCCGGAAGAGATATGCGAATGGGTAGATCAGGATTAAACAACTTAATTCCAACTACGACTGGTGCTGCTGTAGCTACCACCAAAGCTTTACCAGAATACGCTGGCAAGTTCGATGGTTTGGCCATTAGGGTTCCAGTTGCTGTAGGTTCGATCTCTGATATTACCATCGTAACAGATCGCCCAACATCAGCACAAGAAATCAACGAAATATTAACGCAAGAAGCTAAGACTGATCGCTATCAAAAAGTTTTCACGGTGACGAATGACCCAATAGTTTCTTCAGATATTATTAAAAGTCCATATGCTTCTATAGCCGATTTATCTATGACCAAAGTAGTTGATGGAGATTTACTGAAAGTTTTAACATGGTACGACAACGAATGGGGTTTTACCAATCAAATGATTAGACAGATTCTCGAACTATAACGCTATCCATTTTACCGGAAGATGTGTTGTACAAGCAGCTATTCTTCCGGCTTTATTACACAAATTTCTACTCAAATGAATTATGCAAAATTGGCATTTACAGATGCTGTAAAGAAATTGCAGGAGCAAAATGGGAGTCGGAAAAGCTATGAGAGAATGGAGCAGTTTACCAATGATGATGGTTTATCTGCACGAGAGGCAAGGCATATCCAAAATAGAGATAGCTTTTATCTGGCAACCTATGGCGAAAATGGCTTTCCTTACATCCAACATAGAGGTGGACCCAAAGGATTTTTAAAGGTGTTAGATTCTCAAACTATCGGCTTTCTAGATTTTAGCGGTAACAAGCAATACATTTCTACGGGTAACATCCAGCATAATAATAAAGTATCACTTTTTTTGATGGATTACCCTACCAAAACGCGATTGAAAATTTATGCCGAAACTGAGGTTTTAGCTTTAGATGAGAAACCAGAAATTACGGAGAAACTTCAGCTAAATAATTACCGATACAGTGCTGAGCGAGTGATGTTATTCCATGTGAAAGCATTTAATTGGAATTGCCCACAACATATTACGCCAAGATATTCTGTAGAAGAAATGGAAGATGTATTTACTGCACAGCAAGAATATATTAAAACCCTAGAATCTGAAATTAAAAGGTTGAGAGGCTAGCCAAATTCATTTTTCATTTATATTTACTCAATCAATAAAACAGATGGATTAAATATGGAAAATGAGGTTTTGCAATACCTAGAGCAATTTGTTACACTAACAGAAGAAGAGAAACAGGTAATTAGCAGAAATATATCGATACAGAATTTCTCCAAAGGTACAATTCTGGTAAAAGAAGGCGATGTTGCAGATCAGTCTTATTTTGTAATTAAAGGATGCATTAGGCAGTATTATCTTTCTGGCATCGAAGAGAAAACAACTCATTTTTACACCGAAGAACAATCCACTCCCACTTATTCTACAAAAGACAAAAAAGTACTAGCCAAGCATTATTTAGCTTGTACAGAAGACACTACGGTGGCAGTTTGCAAAGCTGGCGACGAAATGAATATCTTTCAGGATAATCCGAAACTGGAATCGCTTTCAAGGATGATTGCCGAACAAGATGTAGCCGAATCTCAGGAAGCTTTTGCCAATTTTATCACCTCTTCTCCAGAAGAACGCTATCTCGATTTGCTTAAAAACCGACCAGATTTAGTGCAAAGAGTACCGCAATATCAGTTGGCTAGTTATCTGGGAGTTACACCGGAATCTTTAAGCCGAATTAGAAAGCGACTGCATAGAAATGCTGCTTCTAGTTAATTGCATATTTTTCTCATTAACACCTACAAAAAGTAGATACAAGCAGAAAGAAAATTCTGCAACATCTGCCAGAATAGTCATGTATTCTGCTATGAGTAAATAGGTGTCTGGAAGAAGGAAATAGATAAAGAAATCTATCATAAAACTGAAACTGCCTGCTATGAGTAGTACGCCAATTATTCTTGGTAAGAAGCCGGACTTAAACACCAAATAGCCTAGTGGTAGAAGCCAAAGCCCAAAAAATAATTGCGCTATGTGATAGCCTTGTTTGTGCATATCCATATAGAATAAAATCCTGCTTTGTAGCTCACTTATCTCCATCGTATTTGTGTAAGCTTCTTTACTCAGCAGTAATAAAGGTGCATAGCTATTTAACATATTTACACTCATAATTGCAACAGCGACTAACACAAGTAAAACCATCAATCTCGCAAAATCTTTATGTATGTCTTTTAACACTTTATATAAAGTAATAGGGAGTAGAAAGAAAGCCGTTTGCATCAGCAAATCACTTACAAAGCCCAGACGAAACATAAACTCATGTTGTTGGATGTTTTGCAAGGTGATTTGAGCATTGTTAAAATCCACATATTTTCGCCTAACAAACATCTCGGCAAATACACCGCAAATAATCACTATTAAATAAAGCAGTCCCGATAGTCTAGCAAATTTCTTCTTTTCTCTCATAGGTAATTGACACTTTTTGTAATATCACAAAAAAATACAGCCGAACTCAAAAAGTCCATTGACTTAAGATAAGAAAGTAAAATCTTGAGTAGGTTTGACAAAAAGTATCGATTTAGGTAATAAGATGAAAAAAATGTAGACTCACTTAGCAAATCAATAATTATAAAAAATAGCTATGCTAACTTGCTTTTATAAGAGTTGAGTGACATTTTGAGCAAAATTTATATAGAAGAAAGGAGATGAAAATATACCATGATAATGTCAGTAAGTATGCCGAGAAAAGTGAAGTACTGGCAAAAGTGTTAAGCAATCTATCTTTGTGGAGGGTAATATTTTTTATTGCTGCATTTGCATTAATTGTCTTTCTAGCAAATGAACGCATCTTGCTTGGTTTAATAGTAACAGCAATTGTTTGCGTTGCAGGTTTTGTTTATCTGGTAAAGCGATATAACCGCACAGATTATAAGTATAAGCATACGAAGTTTCTCAAAGAGATAAATGAGCAAGAGATACAGCGACTCGAAAACAAGCTGGCAGAATTTGAATCTGGTAAAGATTTTATCAAAAGAGCGCATCCTTATATAGCCGATATAGATACCTTTGGTACACATTCACTTTTTCAACTACTCAACAGAACCACCACCGAATCGGGGAGTTTACTTTTGGCAGAATGGTTATTGGCTCCGGCTTCTAAATCAATCATTGAAGAAAGGCAAGAAGCTGTAAAAGAACTGGCTCCAAGGTTAGATTGGCGACAAGATTTTGAGGCAGCGGGTATGCATTTTAAAAATGCTAAATCGGATGTAAACCACCTGTTAAATTGGCTTAGCAAGCCAGTACATTTATTAGAAAATCAAACTAAATACTTGTTGATAGAAGGTGTGTTAGCCATTTGCTCTTCAATAGCTTTAGTGTATTTTTTAGCTCAGTTTATCAGCTTTGGCTACTCTAAGCCTGCCATCATCGCCATGCTTATTCTGGGTGTTTTTGTCGCTATCAATCAGGTGATTATTAATAGAGTTAGAAAGAATGCTGATGAAATTGCCAAGGATAACGATAAGCATTTAAAAACTTTGGGAGGCTATAAAGAACTGATTGTTAAAATCGAAAATGAACAATTCAATTCTGGCTTACTACAAAAACTAAAATCAGTATTTAGGCAAGATAAATACTCGGCAGCAGATGAGATTGGCAAATTGGTTAATATTTTAGAGTTCTTTCAGCATAGAGGTGTGAGTAAAGAGTCGATGGGTAAAAATGCATTTTATGGATTAATCAATATTTTCTGGCTCATCGATATTTACTTAATCATTCAAGCAGAAAAATGGAAGGTAAAAAACAGTGCTTACCTAAAAAAATGGGCAGATGCTGTAAGCGAGTTTGAGGCATTAAATAGCTTGGCGGGTTTTCATTATTCTAATCCAGAGTATGCTTTTCCAGAAATTGCAGCAGAGCCATACCAAATTCATTTTGAAGAATTAGGGCATCCACTACTTAACAAAGACAAGCGAGTTACCAATACTTTTCATCTGGATAAGCGGGGAGAAATTGCCATGATCACCGGCTCAAATATGGCTGGAAAAAGTACCTTTTTACGCACATTGGGTATTAACATGGTGTTGGCTTTTACAGGCGCACCTTGCTGTGCTAAATCTGCAAGAGTTTCTTTGTTACAACTTTTTACCAGTATGCGCACGCAAGACAATCTGGAAGAAGGAGTATCTTCTTTTTATGCCGAATTAAAAAGGATAGAGCAATTGCTCGAATTGATTACCAGTGGCAAACCGATTTTCTTTTTACTCGACGAAATGTTTAAAGGAACAAACTCTAAAGACAGGTATAAAGGCGGCGTTTCGCTGATAAAACAGTTGAGTGAGTTAAACGCATTTGGTATTATTTCTACCCACGATTTAGAGTTGGCAAAACTTGCAGGTAAACACATGATGGTCGCCAATTACAGTTTCAATAGCGAAATTAAAGATGGCGAGATGCTCTTTAACTATAAAATTACAGATGGCATTTGTAAAGATTTTAACGCCAGTGAATTGATGAGGAGAAGTGGTATCAACATTTTGCCAGAGATTGAAGAACTGTAATGAGTTGGAAAATACACTATATATAATGTGAGTGTCAGTTATATAACAAAATAGAATATCATCAATGTAATTTGAATATTAGATATGATTTGCCTAAAGAGATTTGGGATAAAGTACCATTGGTTTATGAAAAAATGACGGGTTGGATTGGTTTCGGGGGAAATGGTAATGGAGAAGAAGGCATTCCATATTGGTTTAGTTATAATAATTATGAGAAATCGGTTTTAGCTTCTCTTGAATCATCTGGACTTCAATTTTCAGCAAATATGAACTTAGATGAATGGAATAAATGGAAAGCTGAATTTAAGCAAATAGCTACAGAAGTTTTAGGGTTTAAAGTTGGTGAAATTGAAGAAGGAGAAGTTGATCACGATATCGAATGGATAAACAATTAAAACTGCCCGAAGTACTTGCTAAAATGCATTTTGAATTAACAAATAGAATATCAAACTAACTTTTTAATCTTAGCTACTTTACTAATTATTTAACATGAAAATGAAATACAAACAGCAATTCATTTTGCTATTACTATTCTTATGTGTCTTCAATTCAATATTAATTGCTCAAAGCCAAACCACTCCTGAAAACATCAAATTTGTAAGGCAAGGTGTACGTCGATTTATTTTTGATGAAGTGCAAAACATTCCACTGGCAGAGTTAAACCCACAAGAGATTATCGGTATGTCTGCCATGTTTCCTACAAAGCATTATCTGGAAACGCATGCCGATATAAAAGTTCTAAATCATCAACTTTCCATTAAGTCAGAAACGGCAACACAAAGCTCGATTTGGTTTGCGGGTTTCAATCCTTTTGCGACTTACACAATTGATTTAGCTAATTGTAAAGGAGAAGGCGAATTGGGCTTTGAGTTTGCCAATGCCGAAAAATCCACACAATTCTTTATTAGCATCAAGTTTAATAATAATGATTTGGTTGATGTGAAGCAGCGAATCATGAAAGATGCTAAAGAAATAGTGAATGAATCTATCGCTACTAAAGGTGCAACTAACTTGAAAGGAACACTTTCTGGCAAAATCATTTTACAAATGTTGGGCAGTGGCATGGTGCTTTATCTTCAGAATGATGCATTACCAATACCTATCGGGCAGAGTGATTTTAGCCAATCAATTGACCTACGCAAAAAGCAATATATCAATAGCTTTCAGTCGAGTTTGTATCTGGGAATCAATAGTGGAGAGATAATTATAAACAAAGTAAGTTCGGCACTCAGCACAGGTATGGGCTTGGCAGATATTAGAGCCATTACTTACGAAGATGGTTCGCCTTTTTTGGAAGACGATAAACTTTGGTACACCATGTCTATTCGAGGGCGAGCATTGCCACATCATATTCAAGGAGTTTTTAGTCTAGATCCCACCACATTTAACCTCAAACTCGAAGGTGTTATTCTCTTTGATAGAAATGATGGTTTGCTCCGAAATGAAATTGCATCGCATATTTTTTATGATAGAAAAGCGGGAATTTGGAGAGGATTAACAACAGGCTTTAGTGCTTTTGCCAATCCAGAAGAAGAAAAGCAATTGCTGGCTATAGAGAGCAAAAAAGACCCACGTTTTGGTTTTTCGGTAATGAATGCCACACCTTTTGGCATTGTTGGAGATATTGAAGACCCGCACATTTTGTTCGATGCTGAGGCTAAAAAATGGAGAATTCTAACCTGTGAAAACCACGAAGGCTATAAAGCTGTGATGCTAGAATCAGACACTTGGAATAAAGGTTATCAACTCATTGCAGGGCCAGTAAACTATAATTCTACGGGGACATCTATCCAGAAAGTTGGCAGGAAGCGATATGCATTTTCTGGCAGTAGCGACCGCAAGATTCATATTTATACTTATCCAGACCTCAAAGAAGCAGGGATTTTAGACATGGATTTACCTCCTTGGGATGCCGAATCTGGCACCAGAGTTTGGCCAAATGTGGTGGAGTTGCCAGAAGGTTTTCCATTTAGATATGTGGCTTTAATGATGGACAGATTCAACTATCCTGGATTAGAAGGACCTAACTGGTCTTATGGTGCGCTATATTTGTATCATGGGTATGATTGATTTTAGATAATAAATCATGATTATTGAAAGATGAAATATTATAGATTTAGTGAGTCTTCGGAGCTAAAAGTGATAGGCTCAGATTATCCTCAAATTCGTGAATATAGGGATAGTTACGATGCTGATGCTCCTGATAGTATTTATAATTTTGCTTCAAATGGAGTTTCTGAGATAACTCCAAACTTAGATTGTTTTGTACTATCAAAAGGCGCAAAAGTTACTGATATATTAAGTTGTGTATATGTCAGTAATGGATTTATTATTAGTGATAAGCTGAAAGATGTGTTCGAAAAACTAACACTGCCTGCACATAAAATGTGGCCGATTCATCTATATCATAAAAAGAAAAAGATATTAAACTACAATTGGTTCTACTATTTATTTAATGTGGAAAAGTTTGTCGATTTTGATAATTCTATTTTTTATAAATATAATATCCCACATGAAAAAAGTGGATATATAAAGATTTCAAATTATTGGGAGTATCAAGTTCTAGCTGCAAAATTAAGATATCGCCCACCATATGATATTAGAAAGAAATCTCAATTTATTGGAATAGAGAAACTAGTGTTTAATAAAGAATTCGACCAATCATTAGATTTATTTGAGTTACTCCCTTTTTCAGCAACAACATTTATTTCAGAGAGATTTAAAATTTTATTAGAAGAAAGTAACTTAACAGGCTTTACTATAAGAGAAAATACAATAGAGTTTGTATTTACCTAATCCCAGTCGATTCTTTCTTCTTTCCTAATCTGCTATATATTAACTTGCAGGTTTTAAAAACAATCACTTACTATGAAATATATATATTTCTTTCTTATGCTATGTATTGCCGGTTTGGTAACAGCTCAGGATAAAAAAGACTGGGATGTAGCTGAGCCTACCGGAGAATGGAATTTTAAAGAATTAAACTTATCTACCACCGAAGGAACCTGGATGAACCTCGACGTAAGTCCAGATGGAAGCAAGATTGCTTTCGATATGTTAGGCGACATATATATTATGTCTGCCACTGGTGGCAAAGCAACTGCTTTAAGATCAGGTTTGCCTTTTGAAGTGCAACCAAGATTTAGCCCTGATGGAAGCAAAATATCTTTTACCAGTGATGCTGGTGGGGGAGACAACATCTGGGTAATGAATATCGATGGTTCTGAAGCACATCAAGTAACTAAAGAAGATTTTAGATTACTCAACAATGCTGTTTGGACACCCGATGGCAATTATCTAATCGCCAGAAAACACTTTACTTCTGGTCGTAGTCTGGGTGCTGGTGAAATGTGGATGTATCACATTACTGGCGGAAGCGGTATGCAATTAACCAAAAGAAGAAACGATCAGCAAGATGTAAACGAGCCTTATGTTTCACCAGATGGCAAGTATTTATATTACTGTGAGGATGTTTATCCGGGTGGTTTTTTCCAATATAATAAAGACCCTAACAGCCAGATTTATCAGGTGAAGCGCTACGGAATGGAAGACGGCGAGACCTTAACCATCACTGGTGGCCCGGGTGGTGCTTGCAGACCAACCATCTCTAACAATGGCAAATATTTAGCTTTTGTAAAGCGTGTTCGCACCAAAACTGTGCTCTATCTACACGATTTAAGCACTGGTGAAGAATGGCCTATTTACGATAAATTGAATAAAGATCAGCAAGAAGCTTGGGCTATTTTCGGTACCTATTCAAACTTCGATTGGTCGCCAGATGATAAATTCATTTATTTCTGGGCAGAAGGCAAGATTAAAAAAATCGATGTTAGTTCTTTGGCTGTGAGCGATGTGCCTTTCGAAGTAGAAAATACCATCAAAATCGCTGAAGCATTAAAGTTTAAAAGAGATATAAACCCAGATCAGTTTGAGGTAAAAGACATTAGAAATGCAGTTACTTCACCTGACGGAAAAATGTTGGTGTTTAACGCTTTAGGTCATTTATATAAAAAGCAATTGCCAAACGGAACTCCCGAAAGAATTACCACAGCGAAAGAGTTTGAGTTTGAGCCAGCATTTTCTGCTGATGGAGCTACTTTAGTTTATGTTACTTGGGATGATGAAGAACTAGGTGCAGTAAAGAAACTTGCACTTAAAGAAAGAAAAAGTCAACCAGTAACAATCACTGCTGAAAAAGGAGTTTACCGTTCACCAGCTTTATCGCCAGATGCTAAAACAGTGGTGTTTGTAAAAGAATCTGGTAATGGTATTTTAGGTGGCACATTCGATAAAAAGCCCGGTATTTATACTATCTCTATCAATGGAGGAGAAGCTAAAAGAATTAAACAAGGTGGCGAGTTTCCACAGTTTAATGTAAAAGGTGATAGAATCTTCTTCCAGACAGGAGGCTACTTTTTTGGCAATCTTACCAAACATCTTAAAAGTGTAAATTTACAAGGTGATGATGAGCAAACTCATGTAGAGTCTAAATATGCAAACAGGTTGATTCCAAGTCCAGATAATAAATGGGTAGCTTTTATCAATTTGCATAAAGCTTATTTAGCGCCATTGCCGCTTTCAGGTCAAACATTAAACATCGATCCAAATAGCAAATCTGTTCCAGTTGCAGCCATTACGCGTGATGCAGGTATCAACTTACACTGGTCAGCAGATAGCAAAAAAATTCACTGGACTTTGGGTGATGAATATTTCACCAACGATATTAATGAGCGATTTACTTTCTTAGAAGGTTCACCAGATAGCATTCCACCGATCGATACAGTGGGAGTGAAAGTCGCATTAACTGCAGATACTTATAAACCAGAAGGTATTATCGCTTTTACTGGTGCGACTATTATTACTATGGAAGGCGACCAAGTAATTGAGAATGGAACCATTGTAATTAATGGTAATAAGATTGAAGCGATAGGAGAGGGCTCATCGGTAACCGTGCCTAAAGGAGCAAAAGTGTATGATGCAAAAGGTAAAACCATTATGCCAGGCTTGGTAGATGTACATGCTCACGTAAGTGCTTTTGGTTATGGCATTACTCCACAAAAACACTGGCCTTTATATGCGAATTTGGCTTATGGTGTTACTACGGCACACGATCCTTCAGCGAATACTGAGACTGTTTTTGCACTTTCAGAATTGATAAAATCTGGTGACATGAACGGCCCGAGATTGTTCTCAACGGGTATCATCTTATATGGAGCTGATGGCGATTTTAAAGCCAAAGTAAATAACATAGAAGACGCGCGCTCAGCTTTAAGAAGAACCAAAGCTTTTGGTGCTTTCTCGGTAAAGAGTTACAACCAACCAAGAAGAAACCAAAGACAGCAAATTATACAAGCTGCCAGAGAATTAAACATGTTGGTAGTTCCTGAAGGTGGTTCTACATTCTACCACAACATCAGTATGGTAATGGATGGCCACACAGGTATTGAGCATAACATTCCTGTGGCTCCGGTTTATAAAGATGTATTGGAGCTTTGGGGAGCGAGTAATTCAGGTTATACCCCAACTTTAATTGTAAACTATGGTGGTCTAAATGGAGAGTATTATTTCTACCAACACACAAATGTTTGGGAGAATGAAAAACTCCTCAACTTCTATCCAAGAGGTATGATCGACTCAAGGTCTCGTTACAGAACAATGGCTCCGGAAGAAGAGTATGAGAATGGCCACATTTTG
Source organism: Thalassovita sp. (assembly GCA_002729595.1). Lineage (GTDB taxonomy): Bacteria > Bacteroidota > Bacteroidia > Cytophagales > Flammeovirgaceae > Chondrinema. Next base: position 58,476 of record PBYL01000463.1, read on the forward strand.
GTTTCTCAAACTTGTAAAGCTTTAGCAGATCATGGTGTAAAAGTTAACTTGGGCGCACATGGTCAATTACATGGTTTAGGTGCTCACTGGGAGCTTTGGATGTTACAACAAGGTGGAATGACTAACCTAGAAGCTTTAAAAGCAGCAACAATTAATGGGGCAGATTACCTCGGAATTGATGCGCAAGTTGGTTCTTTAAAAGAAGGCAAATTGGCAGACATCATCGTACTAGATAAAAACCCACTAGAAGATATTCAGAATACTAATTCTGTTATTTACACGATGGTAAATGGTCGTTTGTTTGACTCTGCTACCATGAACGAAATTGGAAACAAAGAAGAAACAAGAACACAATTCTATTGGGAAAACAATAAGTATAACCAAGCATTTAATTGGCACGAATCAGCAGAAAGCTACATGAGAGTAGGTTGTAGCTGTGAAGCTGATCACTGATAGAATTTTGATAAATGAAATATAAAACCGGAGCTGTTGCGTTCCGGTTTTTTTGTTTGGTGGAATCTGATAATATCCATTTTTTGTGATTTATTTAGCATTATATACTAATTTGTATGTTGATGCCTTTTTTGAAAATTTGGCAAAATAGTGTCTATCAGATTTAAATCTACTTACAAACAAATGAATTGCATTTACCCCGTCAGATCATTCATCATCATCTCATTTTTACTTATTAATTTAAATGCGACAGCCCAATATGCTTCGAACAAGCAGCAAGAAATTATTATCGGCAGCATAGATACCTTGCATTCAAAGGTTTTAAATGAGCCAAGAGGAATTTGGGTGCATTTACCAGAGAATATGGATACTGCGAATAAGTATCCAGTAATTTATTTGTTAGATGCTCCTGCTCACTTTTACACCGCAACAGGTTTGCTCAAATTACTAACAGAGTGGAATATGCCAGAATCTATTCTGGTAGGAATTAACACTTCCGAAACGCGAATTAAAGATTTTACACCTACGAATGTGCCTTTTCATCGTGGGCATCATTCAGAAACATCTGGTGGTGCACCTGATTTTCTTGAGTTTATAAAAACAGAATTGCAGCCTTATATAGAAAGTAAATATCCGACAGAAAATATCAAAACGATTATCGGGCATTCAACTGGTGGTTTATTTGTTACTTATGCCTATTTGCATCACCCCGAAGTGTTTGATAATTATCTGGCGATAGAACCAAGCCTTTGGTGGGATAAAGAGATTTTGGTAAAAGAATCACAAGAGATTTTAAAGAAAGGGAAGCATCAAAACAAGCACTTATATATTGCAGTAGCGAATAGCGATGAGTTCGATACATTAGCTGTAAGAAAAGATACTACTGTACACACTGAACAAATTAGAGCCAATTTTAACTTTCGCGATGTACTGGCACAGCACAAACAGCAAGTCAATTTCTCATGGGATTTTTATAATAATGAAAGCCACGGAAGTGTAGTGGTTCCTGCTATGTATAATGGATTGAGAGATTTGTTTTCTTGGTTTCCTTTTCCAGAAATGTGGAGGTTTAATACGCCTGCGCAATACACAGTAAAAGAATTGACAGAGCCGTTTTTCATCCATTATGCTGAGCTAAGCAAGCGATTAAAACGTGAGATGAAACCCGATTGGCAGCTTCTAAATGATGTGGGATTTTTTATGTTATCTGGGCACAATGCTCCCCAAAAAGCACTCGGATATTTAGAAATGAACCTTAAATATTATCCTGACGAATCGAGAACTTATGTGGCTTTGGGTAATTTTTATATGCAACAAAGTGAGCAGAATAAAGCCATTTCTTATTTTGAAAAAGCAATTGAGATAGATGGAAATGAAGAAGCACAATCTAAATTGAAAGAGTTGAAATAGAAGAATAATCGTTTTTTTTTAAATGGTAATTACTTTCTAATTAGATGAAAGCTGAGAGATTCAACCACTAAATTGATTGAAATCTCCTATACTTGCGAACTATATTAAACTTAATAAGATCACAATGAATCGCAGAAACTTTATCAAATCAACCACCTTAGCAGCAGCAACCATAAACCTTCCATTTACCGGATTTACTCAAGACACATCTCTAAAAAGAAAATTTAAACTTTGCCTAAGCCCGGGCAATATTGGAGTAAGTCTAGATCAAAAAGGTGCATTACAAGCTGCAATCGATTATGGCTATGAAGCCATCGTTTCTTTCCCTAACGAGATTCAAAACTGGTCTGATGATGAAGTAGCTTCCTTTAAAAAGGAAATGAAATCTAACAAAATTGAATGGGGTTCTGGTGGGCTTCCAGTAGAGTTTAGAAAAGACGAACAAACATTTAAAGACGGATTGAGCAAATTAGCCAAAGCAGCAGAAGCTTTGCAAAAAGTAGGCGCTAGCAAAATGAATACTTGGATAATGCCAACACATCCTACTTTATCTTATTCAGAAAATATGAAGCAACATGCCAGCAGGTTGGGCGAATGTGCCAAAATTCTTGCTGACTATGATGTAAAACTCGGCTTAGAATATGTTGGGCCAAAAACCTTAATGGCTAGAGACAGATATCCTTTTATACATACTTTGGCAGAGTGCTTAACCTTGATTGAAAATACAAAACAGCCAAACGTTGGAATTCAATTAGATACTTTTCACTGGTTTTGTGGAGAAGATACCGTAGCCGATTTATTAAGTTTAAAGCCAGAGCAAATTATTACGGTAGACTTAAACGATGCTCGCTCTGATCTTTCGCGTGACGAACAGCTAGACGGTACCCGTGAGTTAGCTGGTGCAACTGGTGTAATTGATATTACTGCTTTCTTAAAAGCCCTAATGGAAATCGGTTACGATGGTACAGTTCGTTCTGAGCCTTTCAACAAAAAGCTAAACGACATGGACGATAAAAAAGCCATGGAATTAGATATGCAAAGCTTGCAAGCCGTACTTAAAAACTGCGGGGTAAAGTAATAGACAAATTCCCTCAGCAATGAGCGTATTTATATAATTACAAAAAAGGTCTTAGTTTCTGACTAAGGCCTTTTTTATGAATTATTTGTAAACCTAAGTGTTCTTAAAAAAAACTGATATGAATAATTCATTTGATTCTACATTTCTTTTAAAAACCTCCTATGAAGAAATTAAAGAATCCGATTATTGGGTGCATCCAAATGCAGGAGGAATTTCTATTGGTTTAAGTCTTAAAAATGATCAAAAAGTTGAGATAGTTATCTCTTCTCGAGATTTCGATGATTATATCCCCGAAGACGATGAACTTTTGATTCCTGGTTGTATCTATATCAATAACCATTTAATCGAATTAAATTCAAAAGAAGAGCAATGGGTTATTATGGTACTACAAAAAATGCTCGATCAGCAGAAATTTGGAATACCAGAATCATTAGGGACTTATACAGTTAATGAAGTCATTTCATTTTACAGTTCGGATCAAGCTTTAATATTTAGAGAAAAGTTATTAAAGGGATGAAGTTGAAGTTACCCTGAGTGAAATGCTCCTAATGAGTTATTTTACACTGTGTGTTTAAAATCCCTGCAAGGGGTTATTTCATCATCAAAGAAAAACTCCTTAAAGGAAATTATGTTAAGTTGTAATTATATTGCTGTAAATTAAAAAGGTGAAGATGGCATTGTGAGTCAACCGGATAATTTGGATCTTTGAGATAAGAGAAATAACGCGCATGTGCGCGTTACACAAATGTTGAACTAAACCTCCTTGCAGTCGGTGGGATTCCAATAATGATTAAATTGAGTTTTTAACTTAAAGTAATCATCATGAAAAAAAAGTCAGTCCCTTAAGAGAAAGGTTCATCCAAGAACTCACCTATCGTAGTTATAGTCCTCATACCATCTATACCTATCAATGTATGCTCACTAAGATTGGTGGGTTCTACAATAGATCGCCCGAGCTATTGACCCTAGAGGAGATCAAACATTATCTGTATCATTGCAAAGAAAAGCAAGGTCTCTCCAGCTCATTTATCAATCAAACGATAAGTGCCCTCCGCATATTGAGACGCGATGTACTCGGAGAAAATTGGGAAGATGGCCTACGTTTACATAGACCTCGAAGAGCGCGGAAGCTCCCAGTGATATTATCAAGGGAAGAAGTGAAGCGTTTGTTGTCTATGATAAGCAATCCCAAACACAGGGCACTAGTGGCAGTACTCTATTCCAGTGGGATAAGGATGAGCGAACTCCTATCATTATACCCAACTGACATAGATGCCGACCGCATGGTAATACGAGTAAGGCAGGGCAAGGGAAACAAAGATAGAGAGACAATATTATCGAAAAAGACCCTTGAGTTGTTACGTGAATATTACCGCCATGCTTATCCCAAACCGACCAAATACCTTTTCGAGGGAATGGGTGGGCCAGGTTTGAAATATTCAGCTAGTTCAGTGAGGAAGATATTAAAAAGAGCTGCTAGACGTGCGGGAATCGAAAAAGAAATCGGAGCCCATATCCTTCGTCATACTTTTGCCACACACATGTTAGAACAAGGCACCAACCTGAAGATATTACAGCAGTTACTAGGGCATAAGTCTTTAAAGACCACCATGGTATACCTACATGTAACAATGACGGATAGTAGGGTAAAAAGTCCATTCGATGAGCTATGAGCACTGTATCAGAAAATGTGAACAGGCGGCAAGGACTCGAGCTATCCGATATCTTCCGTAGGTACGGTGAAGATTTCCTTTCCTCGCACATGTTATGTCCGGATCAGTTAAAGGCCTATCGTACCATCCGTGATTGTAGGACAGTGGCGATGGGTGGCCATGTAGAAGGTTGCGATCATTGTACTTACCACAGGAATGCTTATAATTCTTGCAGAAATCGGCATTGCAACAAATGCCAGTATGCCAAGCAATTGCAATGGGTGGATAAACTCCAGGCCAATTTACCAGTATGCAGCTATTTCCATGTGGTCTTTACTATTCCCCAAAGTCTCCATAAGCTGTTCTATATCAATCAGCGGGTGTGTTATGACCTGTTGATGAAATCCTCGTGGCAAGCGGTAAAGAATGTAACTGCCAACCCAAGATATCTTGGAGCCAGAACAGGTGCAGTGTCCGTATTACATACATGGGGTCAATCGTTAACCTACCATCCTCATGTACATCTGCTGGTGCCTGCAGGGGGTATCACCGATGACGAAATGGAATGGAAAGATGCCAAGGATTATCTTGCGCCAGTCAAAGTGCTTTCCAAGGTATTCAGGGGTATCTTTTGGGAATGGATCTGTAAGTATCTTTCAAAGGAAAAGATAAAACTCTCTGATGATCTCATAAACAAAGTTGATTTGAAAAAGAAGATATATGAAAAGAACTGGAATGTATATGCCAAAAGGCCACTAGCAAGCCCAAGATCTGTAGTAGGTTATCTGGGCAAATATACCCATCGTGTCGCCATCTGTAACAGCAGACTATTAGCAATGGGAAATGGAAAAGTAACCTTTAGATGGAAAGATTACCGCAGATCTAGTAGACAGGGTTGGATGACACTTGAGGCTAATGAATTTATTGCGCGGTTCATGCGGCATATATTACCAAAAGGTTTTTATAAGGTGCGGTATTATGGGCTGCTTTCCCCAGTCAATAAAAAACTCAAGGACATGTGTGCAGAACTGATGGGTAGATCGGAGATAATCTCACTCTTGGCAGGACTAACTGCAAAGGAGGTGTTCAGAGTGGTCACGGGAAAAGATCCAGATATATGTCCTAAATGTAAAAAAGGTAAGATGATGGTCAGGCTCCACATAGATCCGGGGTGATACTTACTAAATGAAATGTTCCTTGACATGATGAAATATCCTTTAGAAAATGCTGATAGGGGTTCGGCAGGGTATACTATGCTCAATTATTAACAAAATGGCATGAAATTTTGGTCAACGCGTGTAAAAATCAAGAACTTCACTTCAAAATACCTTAAAGAGGTAGAAAGCTGGCCATAACTATGCCCATAGCAGACAGTGGGCAACGGCTCAGTTCAACATAGTTTTATAAACCACTTGCACATCTATCAGAATCTCAATGAATTTATCTAATATTTATCCAGATTATGGGTGTCTCTGCTTATTTTTGGG
>PBYL01000464.1 GCA_002729595.1 Thalassovita sp.
TCTCCATATGATGTTTTACAAATTTTAACATGGCAATATTTTTAGTGCCGGGCTCTCACCCGGCTGTTATGTTTAAATTTTAGTTACTTGCAGTTGCACCTGAAGTTTTTTCACCTTTAATATCTGTTCCAAGTCTTTGTAGGTAAGCGATTAATGCTACAATTTGCTTGTCGCTGCTTACTTCGATACCTTGGGTTTTTAAGTTTTCAGATATAGCTGCTGCTTGTTTTTCAAGGTCTGCAATTGATTGCTCTGCATAACCTTCTGCATATGGTACACCCAATGTCTGCATTGCTTCAATTTTAGTTGGTGTTGAAGCTTTATCGATGGTTTTATCGAATAACCAAGGATATGGAGGCATAATTGAGTTTGGTGACATAGACTCCGGATCGAGCATGTGGTTGTAGTGCCAAGAATCTGGATACTTACCTCCTACTCTGTGCAAATCTGGACCAGTTCTTTTTGATCCCCACTGGAATGGGTGATCGTATACAAACTCCCCTGCTTTTGAATACTCGCCGTAACGCTCAGTTTCTGATCTGAATGGTCTGATCATTTGTGAGTGACAGTTGTAGCAACCTTCTTGTAAGTAAATATCTCTACCTTGTAACTCTAGTGGAGTATATGGTTTTACACTGGCAATTGTTGGCACGTTAGACTCTACTAAGAATGTTGGTACCATCTCTACAATACCACCAATCAGAATCATAATTAAGCTAAGAATTAATAACTGAACTGGTTTTCTTTCGATGCTACGGTGCCAGAACTCGTTGTGAACGTGTTCAATCTCATTAGTAAGTGCTGGTGCAGATGCAGTTTCTTCTGAAATAAACTTACCAGCTTTAGCTGTTGAAACTAAGTTGTAAACCATCACAATTACACCAGTTAGATAGAATGCTCCACCTAAAGCTCTCATTGCGTAAAGTGGTTTTAACTGAGTTACAGTTTCTAGGAAGTTAGGATAAGCCAACATACCTTCTTGAGTAAACTCTTTCCACATTAAACTTTGAGTAAAACCTGCCCACCACATTGGTAATACATAGAATAAGATACCTAGTGTGCCAATCCAGAAGTGGAAGTTTGCAAGCTTTTGTGAGTGTAATTTTGTTCCATATAGTTTTGGTATTAACCAGTAAAGCATACCGAATGTAAGGAAACCGTTCCAACCAAGACCACCAACGTGAACGTGAGCGATTGTCCAGTCTGTAAAGTGGGTAATTGCGTTGAAGTTCTTTAATGAAAGCATTGGGCCTTCAAAAGTTGACATACCGTATGCCGTAACTGCAACAACTAAGAATTTAAGAACTGGCTCTTCTCTTACTTTATCCCAAGCACCACGTAATGTTAATAAACCATTTAACATACCACCCCAAGATGGAGCAATCAACATAATTGAGAATACAGTTCCTAAAGATTGAGCCCAGTCTGGTAAAGCACTATATAATAAGTGGTGAGGACCAGCCCAAATGTATATGAAAATCAGCGCCCAGAAGTGAATAATTGACAAACGATATGAGTATACTGGTCTTTTCGCTGCTTTCGGTACGAAATAATACATTAAACCCAGATAAGGTGTAGTAAGGAAGAATGCTACCGCATTGTGACCGTACCACCATTGTACAAGGGCATCTTGCACACCAGCATACCAAGAGTAACTCTTCATTATGCTGACTGGTAATTCAAATGAGTTAACTAAGTGGAGTACTGCAACTGTTACAAACGTGGCTATATAAAACCAAACAGCTACATATAAATGTCTTTCTCTTCTTTTAAGGATAGTACCGAACATGTTCCAGCCGAATACCACCCAAATTACAGTAATAGCGATATCTATTGGCCACTCTAATTCTGCATACTCTTTACCTGTTGTTAAACCTAGTGGTAATGAGATAGCTGCTGCCAAGATAATTAATTGCCAACCCCAAAAGTGAATATTACTTAGTGTATCACTAAACATTCTGGATTTAACCAGTCTTTGTAAAGAGTAATACACCCCTGTAAAGATACCGTTACCCACAAATGCAAAAATTACTGCGTTGGTGTGTAATGGTCTTAATCTTCCAAAGGTAGTAAATTCAATTCCTAAATTAAGCTGAGGGAATACTAACTGGAGTGCAACTATAAGCCCTACCAGCATCCCTACAATGCCAAAAACTACAGTGGCGATAGCGAATTTTCTTACTATTTCGTTATCGTAAGAAAACTGGTCGAATTTAATATCAACCTTACTTAGTTCCGGATTTTTCATAGTTCTCGTCGTCAAATAAAATTCTTATAGATGGTGTGTAGTCATCGTCATACTGTCCATTATGAGCAGCCCATAAAAAAGCACCAAGAAATCCCACTGCTACAATTAGGCTTACAATAATGAGGAGGAAAATAGCACTCATACACCTGTATTTTTGGGGTTAAACAATTTTAGAAATAATGTTACAAATCAATTATTTTCTGGTATTTTTCAACATGAGACTACTCATGGCTTTTTATGACTTTTATCAACTTCATAAAAAATTGAAATAAAAAGCATGGAGCATTACAGACGAAATGGTTATAACTTTTAATTATCTAGATGATAAATATGCTGCTGTTAGCATGAATAGAAATGAAATAATCACACTACCCCAAAGAATCATTTCTCCGGCTACACTAAAGCCACCAGCAATAAGTAAAACCATTAAAAGTGCAGAGACTACGATTACGGCGATAAATCCTAAAAAAATCCTGAGTTTAAACGTATTGTTCATAATTCTAATTTTAGATTACATTAGCATTTTAGCACTCAGATGCATGGCATCTGATATTAAACAGATAAATAGTAAATACCCAATTTAAAGTATACTAAATTTGTATTTTACTACATGTAAAACTAATATTAGAGTTTGTGCAGAATACACAGATATGTCAGTCATAAATATGATTCTCGTCATATTTAAGGCTTAAAAGAGAGGTATTACTAACAAAATATGAGAAATATAGTTAGAAAGGGCTACATGAGAGGGTTAGCTAGTCGTCACATTCATCTTTACAAAACTTACCCCATAAAAAACAAGTGTCTTTTTTTACATCGGCATGTATACCTGCATACTCTTGTAAATAAGATAAAACATCACTTAAAGACTTATCTTCAAAAATTGCAGATACATTGCACTTATTATAAAGTACCGGATCTTTTACCATCACTTCTACATGAAAAAATCTTTCGAGAGACTTCTCAAGGGTTTGGCAGTCTACGCTGTCTAATTGCAGGATATTATCTTTCCACGAAAAGGTGTTGGGGTCTACGGTTTCTGTTCTCTCAATATTATCAGATTGCATATTCCACATGGCACATTCACCTTTCTTAATGGCCACTTGCGGACGAGAATCTTTAGAACATTTATAAACAACTGTACCTTCCATTACGGCTATCTCTTCTGTTTTGTCATCTTCGTAACATCGTATATTAAAAGAGGTACCTTTAACTTCGACAATTGAGTTTGCCGCAGTTTTAATAATGAAGGGTTGTTCTTCGTTTTCTGTTACTTCAAAAAAGCCTTCACCACTAAGTATAACATCACGAGAGTTGTTATTAAAACTTGCAGGATATTTTAAAATGCTGCCTTTATTAAGCCAAACATGTGTGCCATCGTTTAAAAAGAATTCTTTGTTCTCATCAGAACTATTAACAGTTAGCCAATCGTCTGGAGTGTCTGGTGGATAAATGAAAAAAGCGATAGCAGCTATAATTAAAATAGTCATAATAGCAGCGATGCTTCTGTAGGAAGGATTATTATAAGAAAAATCTGTTGAAACAGTAGTAGCAGATTTTTTTGAATTAATTTTTAGTAAAATCTCTTCATAGGCTTTTTGGGTATTTGGATTGTAAGTCTCAGCATTATTGGCCGCTTGCTGAAGTTTATCAAAAATCTGCTGGAGAGAGTGTTTATTATCCTGATCTCGCGAAATCCACGAATCCAACAATAATTTACATTTACCATGTGATTTTCCCTCCAGATAATCGGCAATTACTTCCCGAAAATCTTTCATTGCTCTTATCTAATTAATCAGTTCCTTAAGATTTAATTTATAGTTAGTCAATTAAGTATTATCTACAAAGCCAGATTTTAAATCAAATGCTTTGTAATTATAGTAGCGGTATTATTCGCGATCCCCTAAATGATTAAATGAATAATTTGTAAAAAACGTTCTGTTAAAACACATTTGATATAAAATATAAGAATATAAGTATTGGATTAACTACAAGAAACTTAGCTAAAGCCAACCTAATTCTTTTTAAAGCGATTATAAGTTGGTTTTCAACGGTTTTAACTGAAATATGTAATTTTTCTGCTATCTGTTTATAAGATAAGCCTTCTTCTCTACTTAATTGATAAATCTCTTTGCACTTTGGAGGTAAAGCATCTACAGCTTTATTGAGGTCTTTTTCTACTTCGAGAAATTCGAGTAGTAGATGCGAGTCGTCGTCACTGCTTACTTCCGTTCCCTGAGAAATTTCATTGAGTTTTGGCGTTTTATTCTGTTCTCTAAAAAAATAAATTGCCTGGTATCTTGTAGCGGCATACAGATACGAACGCAAAGAACTTTTAAGATTAATATCTTTCCTTTTTTCCCACAGATACAAGAACACCTCTTGCACTATTCCTTCTGCTACTTCAGGGGAACGTACATGTCTAATTGCAAATCGGATAAGTTCTTCGTAATAGGTTTCAAAAAGCTTTTTAAAAACCAGCTCATCGTCATTGGCTATGCTTTCCATTATATCCTGATCGCTATCTGGCTGGCCTGTTAAATTCATTGATTTAATAATTGGCTTTTATATCTTTTGCGATTCGAATTATAATTCCTGATTACAACTCATTAATAATTAAACACTTATGGTATGAGTAATGTACTCATATAAGTTTGTAAAAAAACTTTGAGTGAAAATAAATCAACTCTCTTAATAATAAAAAAACTATTTAAAATTTAACCTAATCATTTTAATGATTGATACGAAAAATAGCTTCTGATTAGATTTAATCGCACTTCATTTTTTTAAATACAAGCTCTTTTCAATCTAAAGATATAAAGAAGCTTTTTGTTTGCAAGCTTGCAATTTGTTTAACATTCAAATTATGCCATTATCTAACTATTATTAATGAAAAACCTCGCTGATATAAAAATGTGCAAGGGTTTTTAACTAATTCTTAAAATTAGCCTTTACTTTTGCGGAATTATTAAACAAGATCAGGATGTAATTTGCATATGCAAAACCTGAAACCAGCACGAATTAATTATTGATATTAAAATTTCATTTTATATGCCTGAATATTCAAATTTCGAGACCAAAGCAATACGACACCAAGCAGAAAGAAGTCATAACCGTGAGCACTCTGTGCCCATTTACGCCACTTCAAGTTTTGTATTTGAAGATGCCGAAGAAGCAAGAGCCATGTTTGCCGAAGAAATACCAGGCAATATATATTCGAGATACTCGAACCCAAACAACGATGAGTTTATTGAGAAACTTTGCTTGCTAGAGCATACAGAAGATGGCATTGCTACTGCTTCTGGTATGGCAGCAATGTTTTGTAGTATAGCTGCTTTTGTAGGTCAGGGAGATCATATTGTAGCATCAAGATCTTTATTTGGTTCTACTCACCAAATATTAACCAGTGTAATGCCTAAATGGGGAGTTACACACACCTATGTAAGTATAGATAATTTAGAAGAATGGGAAAATGCCATTCAACCAAATACAAAGCTAATGTTCTTAGAAACGCCATCTAACCCGGCACAAGATTTAGCCGATTTAGAAGCACTAGGAAAACTAGCCGCAAAACACAATTTAATATTAAGTGTAGATAACTGTTTTGCTACACCATATATACAAAACCCAGCAGATTTTGGAGCGCACATTATCACTCACTCTGCTACCAAGTTTATAGACGGACAAGGTAGAGTTCTAGGTGGTGCAGTTTTAGGAAAAGCAGACCTTATTAAAGAAGTGAGATTTTTAGCTAGACACACAGGGCCTTCTATGTCTCCTTTCCACGGATGGTTACTTTCTAAAAGTCTTGAAACAATGGCTGTTCGTATGGATAGACACTGTGAGAATGCAATGGAATTAGCTACTGCTCTTGAAAAAATCGAAGATGTTGCTTGGGTTAAATATCCACATTTAGCTTCTCACCCTCAATACGAGTTAGCTAAAAAACAAATGAAAAAAGGTGGTGGATTAGTAACATTCGAGTTAAAAGGTGGTGTAGAAAGAGGTAGAAAGTTTTTGGATGCTCTAGAAATGGTTTCTTTATCTGCCAATTTGGGAGATGCAAGAAGTATAGCTACGCACCCAGCATCTACAACACATTCTAAATTGTTAGAAGAAGAAAGACTTGCTGTTGGAATAAGCAATGGGCTTATTAGAGTTTCGGCAGGTTTAGAACATATTGAAGATATCAAAAAAGATATCTTTAGAGCAATTGAAGTTTCAGCATAAAATATCAAATAAAAATGGGGATTTGGAAAATATGGGCCGATACTGGTGGGACTTTTACAGATTGTATTGCCCTTACTCCTTCCAATCAGGTAAAAAGAGTTAAACTTCTAAGCAACAGCTCACTAAAAGGCAGGTTTGAAAAACAAATTTCAGATAATGTATTTCAAGCCAGCCTTCGCTGGAATGTTGAGAAAGACATCTTTCGGGATTACCAGTTAACATTTGCTGGTTCAGATCAAACTTACACCATAGATAAAGTTAATCTACAAAATCAAACCATTCAATTAAAAGAAACGATTGAGGAAATTCCTCAGGCAGAAACTCTCTTCAGCATAACTGCTAATGAAGAAGCTCCTGTGATGGCGGCTAGAATGGTTACTGAAACGGCACTCAACGAAACACTTCCACTTGTTGCAATGCGTGTTGGCTCCACCAGAGGAACTAATGCATTACTCGAAAGAAAAGGAGCTCCAACAGCTTTGTTAATCACCAAGGGTTTCGAAGACCTAATGGAAATTGGAGACCAAACTCGCCCCGATATTTTTGCTTTAAATATTCAGAAAACTCCGGTTTTGCATGAAAAGGTAATCAGCTTAGATGAACGAATTAATGCTGCTGGACAAGTTTTAAATCCCCTTTCTCAAGAAGAAATAGCTCCCGTAATTAATACTTTAAAAAAAGAAGGCATTAACACTGTTGCTATCTCACTCATGCACAGTTATTTAAATAACACACATGAGCAAAAGTTAAAGAATTACCTAAAAGCTTTTGGTATAAAATATATATCCGCTTCTGCTGAGCTAGAACCTAGTATAAACTTTCTGTCTAGAACAGGAACCGCACTTATAAATGCATACCTAGCTCCGGTAATTGACAATTATGTATCAAACATCATAAGTAAAATTCCTGATGCTTCGCTAAAGATAATGACCAGTGCAGGTGGATTAACAGGCTCAGGATTTTTTAAACCTAAAGATAGTTTGCTAAGTGGGCCTGCTGGTGGTGTAGTTGGAGCAGCCGCAATTGCTGAGAAAAGCAATATTAAAAAGATCATCACACTAGATATGGGAGGCACAAGTACAGATGTCGCCCGATACGACGGAAGTTTTGATTACCAATACGAAACAGAAATTGCAGGTGCCAGACTCATGGCTCCTTCCCTAGCTATACACACAGTTGCTGCTGGTGGTGGTTCTGTTTGCCAATACGATGGATTTAAATTTAGTGTTGGGCCAGAAAGTGCCGGTGCTTTTCCAGGTCCGGCTTGCTATGGTAACGACGGACCGCTGAGTATTACTGATGTTAATTTACTTCTAGGCAGAGTTGACCCCAAAAACTTTGGTATTCCTCTTAATATAGAAAAAGCTCAGTCTACTTTTAATACGCTGGTAAAAGATCAGCAAAATAAAGAAGAAATACTCACTGGCTTTTTGCAGATAGCCAATGAAAAAATGGCTGATGCCATTAGGAAAATCTCTGTGTCTAAAGGTTATAATCCTTCTGAATATAGCTTGTTAGCTTTTGGTGGTGCAGGTGGGCAACATGCTTGTGAAATTGCTAGCTTACTTAATATGGATAGCATCATCATCCCTTATGATGCAGGTTTGTTGAGTGCCTATGGAATGGGACAAGCTCTAGTCGAAAGATTTGCAACAGAACAAGTCTTAAAAAGCTTTGATTATACAGAAGAATACCTCAATCCAATTCTCCACAAACTATCTGAAGATGCACTCAATCAATTGAGGAGTGAAGGCTATTTAGATGATGAAATTGAAATTAGAGAGCAATACATCTACCTCAGATACAAAGGGCAAAATTATGCAATAGAAATACCTATTGTGTCTGAGATAAATATTAAAGAGGAATACTTTAACAGATACAAAAAACTCTACGGATACCTTCCTGAAGATCGAGAGATTGAAATTGAATCTGTGAAAGTGATTGCTTCTACAAAGAAAAAAGAAGAAGAGAAGTTAGACGCTGTTGAAGAAACCTACACTCCTGAAAAGTCTCATACCATTAAAAGCTTTATTGGTGGAGCATGGAAAGAAATTCCAGTTTTCATTTGGGAAGAACTGAAAGCAGGTGCAACTATTAAAAAACCTGCACTCTTAATTAGTAAAAATAGCACTGTTGTTATTGAGCCTAATTGGGAATTAAGCATAGATCAAAACAATACGGCACTACTTAAACAAAGTATTAAAGAAGAGCCAAAAGAAGCTAAAACAGAGAAAGAGGCTTCTAAACCAGAAGCTGTTCAGCTTGAGCTATTTACCAATAGATTTACAGCTATTGCAGAAGAAATGGGCGCTTTGCTACAAAGAACGGCTTTGTCTGTAAACATTAAAGAAAGGCTCGATTTCTCTTGTGCATTACTAGATAAAAATGGCTATCTCGTAGTTAATGCACCGCATATTCCTGTTCACTTAGGTAGCATGGGACTTTGTGTTAGAAAAACCATTACTGCTATCAATTTTGAACAAGGAGATGTAGTCATCACAAATCATCCGGCATATGGCGGTTCTCATTTGCCAGATGTAACTTTAATCGCTGCCATTTTTGATGATGCTGGAAACATAGCAGGATATGTTGCGAATAGAGCACATCATGCTGAAATTGGAGGGATATCTCCGGGTTCTTTCCCAGTAAAAGCTAAAAACCTCGCTGAAGAAGGTGTAGTTATCTCCCCTACTTACTTAGTTAAAAACGGAATAGCCAAGTGGAAAGAAATTGAACAACTATTTACTGAAAGTCCTTTTCCGAGTAGATCGGTTCAAGAAAATATAGCAGATTTAAATGCTTCTTTAGCATCTATCAATGCTGGCAAAACCAGTTTCGAATACCTATTAAATACATTTGGCTCTGAAACAGTAGCAGCTTATATGAAAAAGCTGAGTCAATATGCAGTTTCTCTAGTGGAACAAAAACTTGCCTCATTACAAAACGAAGAGTTTTCTGCTGAGGAAAGACTGGATGATCAAACAATCATCAAGGTAAAAATCACGAAAGAGAATGACCAGTTACAAATAGATTTTACAGGTACTGCTCAAATCCATTCAGGAAATTTAAATGCTACGGAAGCCATTACAAGAAGTGTGATTTTATATGTGCTGAGGTTATGGCTTAATGAAGAAGTACCGCTCAATGAAGGATTAATGGAAAAGGTAAAATTGATTTTGCCTGTATGTTTTCTTAATCCAGACTTCCATAGTGATGCTGAGAGTTGCCCTGCTGTTGCTGGTGGAAATACAGAAACGAGCCAACGTCTTACAGATACATTGCTTAAAGCTTTAAAACTGGCAGCTTGTAGCCAAGGAACCATGAATAACCTGCTATTTGGAAACGAAAGTTTTGGCTATTACGAAACCATTTGTGGAGGTGTAGGTGCTGGCGATGGTTTTAATGGTGCATCGGCTACACATCAACACATGACAAATACTAGAATTACCGACCCTGAAATTCTAGAACTTCGCTATCCAGTAAGGTTAGATAAATTCGCTATCAGAAAAGGCTCAGGAGGAAAAGGTAAATATACTGGTGGAGATGGTATTGAAAGACAAATTTCGTTTCTTACTCCCGTTGAACTCACCTTACTTACACAACATAGAGTAGAAAAGCCTTACGGTATGGCTGGTGGTGAACCTGGCTCCGTTGGTATGCAAATTTTAAGAGCAGCTAATGGTACTGAAGAAACACTTCCAAACATTGTAACAGTGAACTTAAATCCGGGAGATGCTATTAAGATATTTACTCCGGGTGGTGGAGGCTATGGCAAGTAAAAGGTATTTTATCCAGTGAAAAATATTATTAATATCTAATTTACATTATATTCATAATAGTTTTCATACAGCTTGCCATAGTAAGCTTTAAAATATCATTTAATCTTCCATTATGAATACATCAACAGACTTCCATGTCGAAATTGCCAGAATACAAACTGCAATTGAAAAACATCTTGGCATGGAAGGAAACCTGATTTTCGATTTCACTAATACTGAAAATAATATAAAACTTAACTTAATTACGGTTAATCCAAGACACAATCAATCTTTTTTATTTCACTCGGTAATTGGGCTCGACAAAATTGAAGCATTAAATAAGATGCTTGAATACGTTAAAAAATATAAAGAGGAAGAAAGCTCATACACTATTCAATGGCGAATTATTGGAGATAAAGAATTGCATACATCCTATTTCAGGGCTAAAAACATGTATGATGCGTTAGATAAGCTATATTATAATAGAGATATAAACAGTATCTCAGTTTATAGCATCGTTATGAACCCAGTTACATAAAA
>PBYL01000465.1 GCA_002729595.1 Thalassovita sp.
GAAATTAAAGGCATAAAGTGCACATATTGGCTATATTTGCGGCTTCTGATCAATAATTTTTAACACTTTAAATTCCAATGGCTCTCAGACTATCAAGCAAACTGGAAAGAGCACTTACC
Source organism: Thalassovita sp. (assembly GCA_002729595.1). Lineage (GTDB taxonomy): Bacteria > Bacteroidota > Bacteroidia > Cytophagales > Flammeovirgaceae > Chondrinema. The sequence continues at coordinate 120 of PBYL01000465.1, forward strand.
TGGAAGATCAAGTATATTTCTGAAAGAAATTTTCTATTGATCATAAGCGGTATTGTAGGCATAATTTCGGGGTTGGCAGCAGTTATCCTTAAAGAAACTGTTCATTTTATACATCATCTGCTTACTTCACAAGAGTTTTCTGAAAACTACTTGCAGATTTTTTATCCTTTAATAGGCCTTGTTTTTACTGTATTACTTGCCAAAGTACTCTACAGCGAAAAACAGCTCGGCCATGCTATTACCGATATTTTATATTCTATTTCCCGTAAGTCGAGTATTATGGGAAAAAGCAAAATGTACTCAAGGCTAATTACTAGTGCTTTTACTGTTGGTTTTGGTGGTTCTGCCGGACTTGAGTCTCCTATCGTTTTAACTGGTTCTGCAATCGGCTCTAATATTGCCAGAATTGTGAACCTCAACTATAAGCTTCGTACATTAATGATTGGCTGTGGTACTGCTGGTGTAATCTCGGCTATATTCAATGCGCCAATTGCCGGGCTTATTTTTAGTATGGAGGTAATTCTTATAGAAGTAACTGTAGCTAACTTTATTCCCTTGCTTGTTGCTTCTGTGAGTGCTACGCTTGTATCTATTGTGTTACTTGGCGAAGATGTGCTCTTCTCTTTTAAACTGGTAGATACTTTTAATGCCTTTGACACTCCGCTCTACATCGCTTTAGGAATTATCTGTGGTTTTACTTCAGTCTATTTCCTCTCAGTACTTCACCGAATCGAAGAAGGATTTAAGAAGATAAAAAGTGATTATAAAACTGTATTTGTTGGTGGTACTATTCTTTCCCTGCTTATCTTTTTAGTGCCAGCGGTTTATGGAGAAGGTTATTCAATTATTAAAGCACTTCTGAATAACGATCATGAAGCTATAATAGAAAGAAGTATTTTTATTAATGTAAATGAAATCAACGACTGGATATTATTTGCCTATTTGGTCGCTGTAATTTTTATAAAAGCCATAGCTTCTTCGGTAACAATCGGTTGTGGTGGTAGTGGTGGTACTTTTGCTCCTTCTCTATTCTTAGGCGGTGTAACTGGTTATGCCTTTGCCAAACTTATTAATCTATCAGAATTGGCATATATCTCAGAAAGTAATTTCGCTTTGGTAGGTATGTGCGGTGTTTTATGCGGTGTTCAGTATGCACCATTAACTGCCATATTCCTTATTGCTGAGCTTACTGGTGGTTATATACTGTTTATTCCTTTAATGATCGTTTCTGCCATATCATTCAGTACTGTATCATATTTCTACCCTAACTCAATTTACATTACTGAACTACATCACAGAGGAGAATATGCGGCTGACGACCACGACAAAAAGATTCTAAGCAACCTCAAGATTACACACCTAATTGAGAAAGACTTTAAGAAAATACACAAAAATGCCTTATTGGCAGATTTAATCAAGGTAATTAGTGTGAGTAAGAGAAATATATTCCCGGTAATTGATAATGATGATAAACTAACCGGAATAGTTACTTTAGATGATGTAAGGGAAATAATGTTTGATGCTAACAAGCAGGAGAAAACAAAAATTTCGGCGATTATGTCTGTGCCTCCTGCCTTTATTGAATATAATGAAAATATGGAATCTGTAATGCACAAATTTGAAACCTCGCAGGCATGGAACTTACCGGTAATTAAAGATGGTAAGTATGTGGGATTCCTCTCTAAATCAAGGATGTTTTCGGTTTACAGGAAACAACTGATTGATCAGAAAAAGTAGTTTGTTTCTGTACTAACCAGTTTCTAGCTTCAATAAAACTATCAATACGTTTAACTGGCTTCAATTTCTCTTTTATTTGCTCGTCTAATTCGTTGTTGAGCCTGTTGTATATCATTTGAGAAAAAATTTCATCCGGACAAACAACTATGATAGATTTAAGCGAAATGCTATCAGAAACTGAAACATTTTTTAAATAATTTTTCCCTTCTTCAAAGTCAATTCTAAATACAGATTTTGACAAATTAAGGCAGATAGTTTCTGGTTGATAAATCTTATTGTACCATGAAAAATTTTCAATTAACTTTCCCATCATAGAAGTGGTTAATATTCCACTAAATTCTGAATACAGAATATTTTCATCAAAGGAATAAGAAAAGTTTAGGTTAGGTTCTTCTGAAGTTATTTCTAACATTAGTTATAGGATTTTATTAAGATATTGATTGGATTTTTTTTATTTCTTATACCAATTAGCGTTCCAAATCACAAATTTTTATGAATAAAAAAAACAGAGTTTTAAGCGAAGAATTAGCAGAATACATTGATGCACACACTTCTGAGCTACCTCCATACATGGATGAGCTAGTGAGAGAAACATATTTACACGTGTTAATGCCTCATATGATCTCTGGTAAAGTGCAAGGAGTAGCTCTAAAAATGTTAAGCAGCTTGTTAAGACCAAAAAAAATTCTGGAAATAGGAACTTTTACAGGTTATTCTAGCATTTGCCTTGCACAAGGTTTACAATCTGACGGGCAACTTTTTACCATAGATGTAAATGAGGAGTTGGAAGAAATAATCGAAAAGTTTGTTACTAAAGCAGGCTTAAGCGATAAAATTACTTTTTTAACTGGTGATGCCCTAGAGATAATTCCTAAGTTAGATCATGTGTTTGACTTTGTGTTTATCGATGCAGATAAAAGAAGCTATGCAGACTATTACCAATTAGTATTACCCAAACTTTCTGATGATGGAGCGATACTCGTTGATAATGTTTTGTGGGATGGAAAAGTAGCAGATATTGAAAACTGCAACGATAAAAAGACCAAAATCATGAGAAAATTTAATAAAATGGTGCAAGATGATCCGAATGTGGAAAATACGATTTTGCCTATAAGAGATGGAATGATGATGATCAGGAAGAAAAAATCTTAAAATAATTCCATTTTCACATTCGTTTAGATATTAATGCGAAACTATCATTTCACTAGTTTTTTTTGTTCAAATTATTTATTATCAAAATTTTATATCACGAATCAACCTATTTAACAGAAATATACTCTTAGTGTAAACAACCTATGATATTATTTTTGTTATATTTGTATAGTATATACCATATGTTTTTAGCAATGAAACTTTTCAGATCTATTTTTTTATTTGTGTTTTTCCTTCCTGTAACAGCATTGTTTGCTACAGAAGATTTTCATTTTGATATCACAAAGGACAAAAGGGTTGATTATCCTCGAATCACTAACAAAGAAATGGTTGTATATCAAGGTGATACAATTGTAAAGGTAATGGCTAATGGCCTGCCAGCAATTATTGCAAGAGAAGATCAGAATGTAGACAAACTACTTGCTGCAGTTAGTCTTAACAAAGCAAGATTTGCGGCTTATAACGATTTCTCTCCTGTTCTACTCGACGATCTGATTACAGGCGCGGTATATTACCTAAAACCAAAGAAAAGTTCTGCTGATGTTCCTTTCCATATAACTGGACCAAAAGAAACTATCTGGGATGTTTCGCAAATGTATGGAATCAAAAAAGACAAATTGCTTAAGAAAAACAGAATGAGCCCAACAGAAGATTTAAAACCGGGTAGAAAACTGTTTCTCCAAGCTAAAAGATCTAAAAAACAACCAATAGAAATTATCGAACTTCCAGAAGATACGCCTAACGAAGGTCCATGGGAGAAATTTATCGATAAAAAAGACAAGAAAGAGACAAAAACCATTGCTGACAGCAATAATAAAAATACAAATAAGGAATCTGACCTTGTACCTACTGTAAATCCTGATGCTAAATTTCACACAGTAAGAGATGGTGAAACCATATTCTCAATTGCTAAAGTTTACAAGGTTACTCCACTCGAAATTAAAAAATGGAACAACTTAGATAATATCAATTTAAAGAAAGGAGATATTATTCAGGTAAAAGCTACTTCTGGAATTGCAAATAACAATACCACTAATACTGTGGATAACACTAATCCATTGTTACCGTCGAATCAAAATACGACAAATAATAGTAATAATGATGCGATCTTGTTGCCATCAGTAAATAGTAATAACACGAACAATACTGCTAATAATAATTATAATAACCCTGCTGTAAATAATAATACAAACAGTAACTATAACACTCAGGCTGGTAATTATAATTACTCTAATAATACAGCAAATACCAATACGACTACAAACTCTATCAATAGCTCTGCAAGTATGCCTGCAAACAAAATGCACCTTGTAGAAAGAGGAGAAGGAGTTTATAGCATTGCTCGTAAATATAATATTTCACCTAAAGATTTAATGAAGTGGAATGGCTTAAACAATAAGTCTTTACTTGATGTAGGAGATCAGTTGTACCTAGCTCCAGGAATGGCTCCTCCGGCTCAACACGTAGTTAAAAAAGGAGAAACACTTTACAGAATCTCTAAAGAATACGATACTGATGTAAGTGATTTAATGTCTTGGAACCAACTAAGTAGTACTGATATTCAAGCAGGTCAAACTTTATTTGTAAGTCAGCCAAGCTTTACAAACAGTTCTTCTGATGTAAACACAACTGGTTGGCAACAAACAAGTAACAGTAATTACAACACTGTTGCTGAGAATACCAATACGCAAAATAACCAAGTATATACTTCTACACAGAATAGCTTAGGCAACTTTAATCAAGTAGCTGGTACTACTCAAAATAATTTGAACACCACTACAAATACTAATTACAATCAGCCAGCTGTAAGTAATGAAACAACTACTACTACTACAGCGGCAGGTTACCACACTGTAGGTGCTAATGAAAATATTTATGAGATAGCAGCTAAATATAAAGTGAAAGTGGATGATTTGAGAACTTGGAATAACCTTCAAGTTGGAACAAACATAAAAGCAGGAGATAAAATTATTGTTGATCCAAATGCGGTAAGCGCAACAAACAACAATACTTTAAACCAACCTGCAACAAACTCTAATTCGAACAGTCTTTTACCAGCAACAGAAAGCAATAACAGCACAAACTTTTTGCAGCCTGCTGTTGAGTCTGGAAATACATCAAACACACAAACTGCTGAAAATGCGGTTTACCATGTAGTGCAAAAGAATGATAACCTTTTCAGCATTGCTAGAATGTATGGTGTTCAGGTTTCTCAGATTAAGACTTTAAGTAACAAAACAAATAACGAAGTTGCCGTTGGTGAGAAACTAAGAGTTAAGTAATGATCTAATTCATTTAAAAACATATAAAAAAATCCTTCTTGAAAATTTCAAGAAGGATTTTTTATTTAATACCTCTTATACTGTTTGTCAGTAATTTATAAATTTCAAGCTTTTCAGAATCACCATTTAGCAATTGGGTATGCGCTTCAATGGTTTTGATATCATTTCTAATTGCTGGGCCTGTTTGCGATTTTTCAGGACCAATTTCGAAAGCTTTTACTACAGTTTCATTTACCAAATTAGAAAGTAGATGAAAAGGGATCTCTTCTTTTTTTAGAATATCTTCACTCAAAGCAAATAGCCTATTAGAAAAATTACAGGCAAATACGGCAGCTAAGTGCAGAGACTTTCTCTTTTCTGAAGAGATTAAATGCACCTCATTAGATAGCAAACCTGCCAGAAATGATGCTTGTTTTAAACAATTTTCGTCTGAGGTTTCTAAGCAAATAGGTATTTTTTTAAAGTCAACATTTTTACCAAAACTGAAAGTTTGTAAAGGATAAAAAACTCCTATTTGCTTACCTACACTCTCTAATACTGAGATAGGCAAAGTGCCAGAAGTATGCATCAACAAAGCACTTTCTGGAAAATGGAATTCATTCAAAACTGTAGGAACTACATCGTCTGGCAGCGCAATGAAAAATATGTTGGATGATGAAAATGAAAAGTCCTTTTCAATAGTAGCACTTCCTTGATTTATACGCTGAACTAATTTAGTAGCAGAAGCTTCACTCCTACTGTAAACCTGATTAATTTTGATTTCTGCATCTGTTAATGCTTGTGCTAAATGCCATGCTAATTTACCTGCACCAATTATTGAGATATTGTACCAGCTTTTTTCCATTTTACCCACCCGAAATTTTTTAAGCAATTAATTTAAAGCAATAAAGGGATTATTTAAGCCTATTTAGTAGATTATGTTAATGAGTGAAGTGTCAAAATTGTACTTTTTACATTTAATTTTTACTTTTATCGCTATTATTTAAGAATTAGAATTCTAAACACCTTTAATTAACTTCCAAGTTTTTTTATTAATTTTTTATAAACGCTCTTATGGCTGTAAGATCAGGGTTTACAAGTAAATTCGGCTTTGTTGCCGCGGCAGCAGGTTCAGCAGTTGGTTTGGGAAATATCTGGAAATTCCCTTTTGAAGTCGGTGAGAATGGCGGAGCTGCTTTCGTATTAATTTATCTCGCATTTTGTTTTCTTCTTTGTTTTCCGGTAATGGTAACCGAAATAGCAATAGGAAGAAGAACCCAATTAAACCCTGTGGGTGCTTACAAAGCATTAGGGTTTAAAAAATGGTCTTTGCTTGGCTTGCAAGGAATTATTAGTGGGGTACTTATACTTTCTTTTTATAATGTTGTTGCTGGTTGGGCTTTTGGATACTTTATAGAAATGGTATCTGGAAACTTTGCTATAGGTAGCCAATTTGGAGAATTCATTAATGATATTTTTAAGGTTGGTTTGTATGGTCTCATATTTATGGGAGCAACTGCATTTATAGTTTCTAAAGGCGTATCTGGCGGTATTGAAAAAGCAGCCAAAATATTGATGCCTACACTTATTGTTATTATGCTGCTATTGGTATTGTATTCATTTACATTACCAAATGCATTAAAAGGTGTAGAGTTTTATTTATTACCAGATTTCAGCAAGATTTCTTTCCCTGTAGTTTACAGCGCACTAGGTCAAGCATTCTTCTCTCTATCACTAGGTATGGGAGCTTTAATTACTTATGGTAGTTATGTTGGTAAAAATGACAATATCATATCTTCTGCTGTTCTTATTACTCTTGCCGATGTGGGTATTGCCTTTATTGCAGGTTTAATGATGTTCCCATTAGTATTCTCTCAAGGACTTTCTACAGATGGTGGCCCAGGATTAATTTTCGTAACGCTACCGGGAGTATTTGAAACCTTAGGCCCAACATTAGGGATTATAATCGGTTCACTTTTCTTCTTATTATTATCATTTGCAGCTTTAACTTCTACTGTATCACTTCTAGAGGTGCCAGTTGCTTATATAGTAGATGAGCATGGTGTGAGAAGAAACAATGCAGTATGGCTTGTAGCAGCAGTTATCTTTATCGTAGGTATTCCTTCATTACTTTCGAATGGATATTCTGACCTGTTTACCAATTTTATTACCTACATTGGTGCAGATAGCCCTACAAGTTTTATGAGTTTAGTAGAGCACGTTGCAAACGATAGCTTCTTACCACTTGGAGGTTGTTTAATCTCGTTTTTTGCTGCTTATATCTGGAAAAAAGAAAATTTGGTGGCAGAAGTATCTAAAGGAAACCCGAACTTCCAAAACTCTATAGTTGGTAAATATATAGACTTTGCAATCTCATATTTATGCCCAATAGTTCTTGGAATTCTATTTATACTCACAGTATTATCAAGATTTTTTGGCATTAATGTTATCGGATAAACCGATTCAAAATATAGCATACAAAAAAAGCCAGCAGTGCTGGCTTTTTTGCTTTAGTTTATATTTACCATTAAACTAACTAAACTCAGTTCAATATTTATTTTAATGTGCTACTGCTGAGTTTTGGTATAAATTCCATTGAGTAATCAAGCAATAGGCGGTTTCTCTCGCAATCGTAAACAAGCATACTCTTCTTCACGCTATTTACAGCTCTTTCGTAGTGTCTATCATTAAATTGCTTAACAGCTAAATTGTAGTATTGTAAACTTGCTAGTTGTAACAAATTAATCTTTTTATCGAGGTTTAGAGAGGCTAAAAAATCATCATCTCCTTTGATATTGTCCGCTCTGTAATTGGCAATTCTTTTCTCAATATATTTTTTCTCCCAAACAACTCCGTAATAAGGGTCGGTTGGCTCAATTAACACATCTTTATTTTCCAGATTTACTACTAAATAGATATGGTAATTCGTCTCTTTTATACTATAGTTATATCCTAACTTTTCTAATAAATAAGCATACAAAAGCGTACTCGTTAGGCAATCGTAAGTACCTGTAGTAACTACTTCAGAAAAATCGCTCAACTTCTCGTAATTTTTTAAATAATTAGTAGCTATTTTTTTATTAAGCTTTCGCAATGTTTTCATTGAGTTGGCTTCCCTCTCCACTCTTTTTACTAGAGGTTTTATTAACTCCATTAGTTGCTCCTCCACCATCATTTTAGAATTAGCATCAAAGTCAACATTGCTAGCTAACATAAATCCTAATGTATCTGATAACTTTCCACTCTTCAGCTCCTTAAATATCCTTTCTTCGTAACTACTATGATATAGGATTGAATTTTGTGAATAACAAAACTGGACATTTATTAGTAAAATGATATTTATTAGACTGATAATACCGTTTTTGTTCATGACACGTGGAGTTTTAGTGATTCAGAGATAAGTGACATGCTTCTTGTCTTTATTAAAGAATAAGATGCTATCCATTTATATAAAGTTAATAATTATGTAACATAAAATTAACATTGAAATCCACTTTTTATTTCTGTTTTTTACTAAACAAAAGCAAAATCACATTTATTGATTAAATAGCCGGAATGATTAGATACAAAATATTGTATCTTTATATAAGCGTGGGCCATACGACGGTTAATAAACCGAACCTACCAAATAAATAATCTGAGCTATTTCAAGTATTAGCGAATGGAGAATCTGTATCAATTATTAGGAGTTTCGGAATCTGCCGGAATGGATGAGATTAGAAAAGCCTATAAAAAATTAGCGGTTAGATATCACCCGGATAAAAACCCAGGAAATAGGGCTGCCGAAGAGATGTTTAAAAAGGTAAATAATGCTTACCAGATTCTTTCTGATATGCAGCAGAGAGCGCATTACGATTTACTCAGAAATTATCAGCAATTCCAGAGCACTACTACTTACACAGATTATAATAATAAATATTCTCGCACTTACAGACATGCTACTTATGAAGAAAGACAAAGACATGCGGCAAATGCAGCTTCATATTCAGAGTCTTATGAGGAAGAGCGCAAAAAAGTAGCTAGAGAAAGTATTACAATTGGAAGCATTCTTATTTTTGGTGTATTAATAATTGTAGGAGGCTACATGTTTATATCCTCTTATCTTGATCACAAAAAGCAAGAGGAAATTGATGCACAAATAGCTTCTAGAATCGCCATTATCGAAAACTATTACGAAAAAGACGACTTTAGAGCCGCTTTCGAAGAAGCTGATATGCTTATTTCCGGCTGGCCAATTCACCCTGAAGCTAGAAATTTAAGAGAGCGTTTGTTGGTTTCATTAAACAAAAAAGCAGAAACAGCTTATAAAGAATCTCATTACGAAAAAGCCCTCGAATATTATTTAGTACTTCAAGACTTTGATAAGTACCTCGAAAAAGACTTTGAATTTAAAGTTGCTAAATGTTTTGTTGAGCAGAAACAATATGATCAAGCAGTAGAAAGGTTAAAGAATATTATTGAGGAAAATCCTAATAATTTACAAGCTTGGTGCGAAATCGGCAAAATACTAGGTAATGGTAAAAAAGATTATGCTGAGGCGAGTAAATATATCGACTACGCAAAAAAAATGGCGATTACTTTCTACGAGCAAAGATATGGCAAAGCCTATCCGATGATAGTCGAACCAAGCAGTTTATCTTCGGTTCATTACGACATCTTCTATAATCGAGCACTCATCCAAAAAGAAATGGGACATTACTCAGAGGCAATTAAAGATTGTAGTTGGGCTTCATTCTTAAGAGAAAATAAAGGAGAAGTAGACTTTTTACGAGCAGAGTGTGAGTATGCTTTAGGAAACTATCAGAATGCATGTAGTTATGCCAGAAAAGCTGAGGGTAAAAATTACAGCCAAGCTACAGAACTTAAAAATGTTTACTGTAATTAAACTTCCACTCTTTAATTTTAAGATTAATTAAACACGTTTAAACTTTTTTGATAATCCTTTATGGATTCACTAACACAGATTGTATTGGGAGCCGCTGTTGGAGAGGCTGTTTGTGGGAAAAAAATTGGAAATAA
>PBYL01000466.1 GCA_002729595.1 Thalassovita sp.
GAAAGAATCTATTAGTAATAATAGACATCATGTTTACAGATTGGTAAAACTGTCTGAAAGAGACCCTAAAGTCTTTAAGTCAGTTTGTGAGTATATGCCCTATCCCATCACTATAAACAAAGTGGAAGGACTGGATTTGGTGTATATGAACCACATGTCTATTAGTGGTTTTGGTAACGAAATCGCCGATACTATTTTGTCTAAAGGATTCGGAAAATTGATAGAAATCTCAGATAAACAGGTACTAGACCGAATGCTGTTTTTAATCAAAAATTACAAGCAAGAGAATGACCGAAACTCAGTTTTAACCTACTTGCAAAGACTGAAGCTTGGTGGAGAAATGTCTTGGCTGTTAAGCAACAAAATTTTTTATGGAGATGGCAAATTGTATTTCAACTTTTTTTACTCTTTAAACGACTTAGGCAGACCCGGAAAAGTACTAGAAGATATTCTTGGCGAAGCCTATGTAAAAAGAAACGGTTGGGAGCTTTTTAGCTCACTCTCCAAAAGAGAAAAAGAGATAATGCAATTGTTTGCCCTAGGTTTTAACAACAAAGAAATTGGAGACAAGCTATTTATCTCCAAACTAACTGTAGATACTCATCGCAAAAACATTTTCAACAAACTAGAAATTAAATCTTTCAATGAACTATTTAAACTCGCGCAGGCCTTCTACCTAATAGAAGAATATTAAACTGAATTCTATGTTTCGACTCACTGAAATAGAAACTTTAAGTAATAATAAATATCAGATGTACAGGTTGATGAATCTTTCTAAAAAAGATCCTGAAACCTTTAACAGTATATGTGATTATCTTCCTTTTTATATCACTATCAATACAGTTAAAAGCTTAAGATGGGTATACTATAACAACGAAGTTAAAAATAGCTTCGGAAGTATAGCAGAAGATTGTATCAATAAAGGAGCCGCTGCTATTGAAAATATTTCTGACCAAAATGTTTTAAAACAGGTTTTATTCGCAATAGATCGGTTCAAAAACATCAACGACCATCAAGCAATTCTCACTTTACCTCAAAGAGTGGAAATTAATGAACAGATGACTTGGGTGGTGAGTAACAAAATGTTTTACCATACCGATGATCAGTTTTTTAATTTGTTTTATAGCCTAAAAGATTTAGGCAAGTCAGGGCGAATAATTGAAGATATATTAGGTGAAACATTTATCAAAAGAGATGGCTGGGAAATTTTCTGTTCTCTAACCAAAAGAGAAAAAGAGATAATGAAACTATTAGCCCAAGGTCAAACTAGTAAAGAAATTGGCAATACCTTATTTATCTCCAAACTCACAGCAGATACACATAGAAAAAATCTCTTTAGCAAACTTGATGTAAAGTCTTATACGGAGCTTATTAAGCTTTCCCAAGCCTTTGATATTATTGAAACCTAGTCTATTGCTTCCGCAATCTTATAATACAATTTACTGCATTTTCATTATCCAAATACCACTCAACACAATAGCCTTCTGGATCCAAATCATTGTGTTTAATTAAGTTTTCAAATGCTACTTTAATTTTGTGCGGGTTTTCTCTGAAGTTTTTTACTAAAGTAGAAATGTATTTGCCTTTCTTTATTACTACAGTTTGGCAACCATATTTTTCTGCTTCATTTGGAAAAGTTTCTTCTGTTGCAGCTTTGTAAACTATGTTGCCATTTTCTGGTCGTGAGATTCCGAAATACTTCCGATCGTTGGTAAAAGGCACAAAACTATGCAGCTTTTGATGTGCTTCTAACACTCCCTCTGGAAATGACTTTGCCTCTATATAAAATACTTAGATGTCGTTTTCTAATATAAACTCTTCCATTTTCTAATTCCTTAAAGTTGATGTTCATTACAATTTTAGAAGAATTAATTCTCACAAAACTGGTAACAAAACGACACTTTAAAGGGTCATTTGCGACAAATAAAAAAACCTGCTAAAAGCAGGTTTTCTATTATAATTTAATTCCCATAAAGAGGATATCGTCTCTTTGCTCAGTATCTTCGAGTTGTTTATCTAACTCTTCTAGAATTCTTTCTTTTTGAGATGCAAGCGAAAGATGCGTATGATTTTCAATAATTTCCTTTAATCTCGATTTACCCAGTCGCTTTCTATTTTTATCATTTTGATCTTTCAATCCATCGCTACCAAGATAAAGAACACTCCCCTTTTCTAGAATTGTCTCCTTATCTTCAAACACTCTATCTTCGTTTTGGAAACCACCAACAGATTTTCTTGAACCTTTAAATGTATTAATTGTGGTATCGTTTGCTTCAACAAAATACAAAGGATTTTTGGCTCCACTAAACTGCAATTTCACTTTGTTATCTGGCAAGTTTTCTAATTTCAAAACAATTAAGTCCATACCATATTGATTGCCAGTTGTCTCTTGTCTCAATATGTTTTTTACTTCTGTGTGTAAACTTTCTAATATTACCGAAGGACTCACCAAACCCTTAATAGCAATTACTTTATCTAACAAAACACTTCCTAATAAAGACATAAAAGCTCCCGGAACACCATGCCCTGTACAATCGACTACTGCCAAATAAGTATAATTCTCTACTTTTTTTAGCCAGAAGAAATCTCCAGAAACTACATCTTTCGCCTTAAAAACAACAAAGTTTTCTTCGAATGTTTCTTCTAGCTCTTGCTGTTGTGGCAAAATAGCATGTTGGATAATTTTAGCAGCATCTATACTACTAGCTATTTGATTTTCGCGCTCTCTTAATTTTTTATTTTGCTTTTCAATAAAATCTCTCTGCGCCATAATCTCTTCTTGCTGTTGCTGTAACTCTTCGTTTTGGGTAAGCAACATTTGATTAGCCTCTGCAATTTTCTTTTGCTCTTGCTTAATTTGTAGCGACTGGTAAGTGATAGAAATAATGGCACAAATGGAAGTTGTAAACATCACTTCGTCAAATGTCCAGTCTCTAAAATTAAATTGATGCTCGAAGCAAATTACACCACCTAACTTTCCATTTACATAAAATGGCACATCTAACATCGAATATATCTTTAAAGGCTTAAGATAAACCTCAGAGAATTCGTGTGTATATTCATCAGTATGTGCATTATTGGCTTTAATTACTACTTCATTATCTAAAGCCTTAAAATAAGCCGGAAAATCTTTACCATATAGACTTACTCCACTTGAGTGTTTGTTTTCTTCTCTTTCGAATAGATCGAGACAAGTAATAGAATATTCCTCCTCATTAAAAGACCAAATACTCGCTCGAGAAACATTTACAGAATGTGAAAGAGCTTCGGTAATTACTTTTAGCGCTTCTTCCAGATTGCCTTCTCTTATTTCGTCATTCTTGGTCAAATTCAATAAGATATCAGATTGATACCTGAGTGTATCTTCCCTATCTGAAACCTTCTTATTATGTATATCTAATTTCTTAAATTGTGCCTTTACTATGCCTTCTAATAAATTTGCATCAATATTATTCAATGCATTTTTAAGATATGAATTCCTTAGTTCTTCACTTGTAAAACAATATTCATCCTCGCTATTGTCAGTTTTTTTAATAATACCTTCGCCAATTGAATCTTCCAATTCATCTACGAGTGAGGCTTGCGTTTTACCTGTTATTTCTTCTAATTCTGTTAAGCTAAAAGTTGCACCTAATGTGCTTGCTATAAAAATGAGTTCTGTTTGTGAGTTGATTTGTTTTTCGCTTTCCCTGAAATCCATATCTAAGCTATTTATTAGTTATACCTACCCAACGGCAAATATTTGAAGGATTTCAAACACAAGTAAGTCTATAAGATGATAAATTGAATAAACATTAAAAGATAAATATTCCAAAACAATGCGTATAAGCACTTATGAGACATCCCCAATACTAAAATAAGAGTAAATCAAGAAGTGATAAATTATGTCAATTTGATTCTCTCTAAATAATTATTAACTTTTATAAATTGCCTTTTTTGCGACTGTTTCACTTTGTTGAGGATGGAAAGATTAAAACTCTTAGCAAGATGTAAAAGTTTAATTTTAAAAGATTGCAGCTAACAAAAATATTTTAATTTTGTTATCAAATAAATATATTACAAGGCTTATCATTCAATCGACTAACAAACTGTTTTTTCTTTTAAAATTATCGAATATTATACTTCATATTTTTACATATATCTATATTAAAAGCAGTTTATTTTTACAGAAAGCTAAACCTTAAAATCTTTAATTGGTTTAGTGTTTATTAGAAATGCGGGAAGAAAGTTTTATAAAACTATATGAGTAAACAGGATAAACTGCCAATACAAGAAGACATCTCTGAGGAGTTTTTAGCACAGGCACTTGAGAACTGTGCCAACGAACCAATCAGTACTCCGGGGTCTATTCAACCTCACGGTGTCTTATTTGCTCTTGACCCATACACATATAAAATAAAATGTGTGAGTGATAATTTGGAACTCTATTTCAATATCACCCCAAAAGATGCATTGGAGGAATCAATTGAAAGTATTTTAGGATATGATAATTCTAATTTGCTTAAAAGGGTAATTATCAATAAACCTCTAAAACCCATTCAATCTATCAGAATTACTATAGATGATCTTGAGTATGATGCCAATGCGCATCTAGCTGGAGATTTTGTAGTTTTTGAGGTTGAACCTGTTCCTGAACAAGACATTACGCTAAAGAATGATTTCTTTTACGACGATTTAAGGAACTTTGCATTAGACCTTCGTTCAGCAAAAAATTTAGATGAACTATACGATTTAGTAGTAAAGCATATACGTGAAATTACTGGTTTCGATAGGGTAAAACTATATGAGTTTGACCATGAGTGGAATGGAAAAGTAGTTGCAGAAAACAAAGGAGAAAACATTCCTGGCTATAAAGGATTAAACTTTCCGGCAAGTGATATTCCTCCGCAAGCTAGAGCACTGTACGCAAAAAACTTCTTAAGAATAATTTGTGATATACGCTACAAACCATCTAGCATAGTTGCCACCCCTGCTGTAGAGAAAAAAATGCCATTGGATATGACATATTCTGTACTAAGAAGTGTTTCTCCAGTGCATATTCAATACCTCAAAAATATGGGAGTTAGTGCTTCTATGTCCATTTCTATTATGCAAGGTGGAAAATTATGGGGTCTTGTAGCCTGCCACCACATGACGGGTAAATATGTTGCGTATCGCATAAGAATGGTGGTTGAGTTAATGGGACATATGTTCTCGTCTTTATTATCTTCTTTTAATGATGTAGAAACTAAAGAAGATAAAGAAAGCCGAAATACTTTACTATCTCATCTGTCTAAATCTCTCAATGAAAAAAATACCATTGATGATTTAATTGCTAAAAAACTAATTAATACGATGAAAGCTGATGGTATGGCTTTCAAAGTAAATAACAGGATCGAAATGTTTGGTGATTCTCCAAGCAAAGATATACTGGTTAAGCTTTTTAGCTTTTTTGAAACGAATAGTCCTTTAGCTATTTTTCAGGTTAATGACACCGATAAAATATTTAAAGACGAAATAGAGCTGCAAGAAATTACAGGTGGAATTTTAGTAGTTCCTATAAGCCATGCTACCAACGACGCTATAATTTGGTTTAGAAAACCACAAGTAGAAAAAGTAAAGTGGGCTGGTTTACCAGAGAAGAAACTAGAAGAAACCAAAGCAGGATATAGATTAGCTCCAAGAAGCTCATTTGAGCTATGGCAACAAACTGTTCAGAATAAATCTACTCCTTGGTCTAAGTTAGATGTAGATACAGCATTAGCAGTAGTTAGGCTAATTCTAGAGCATGAAAAAAACGTAGCAAATCTTGCTAACCAAGCGAAGAGTGAGTTTTTGGCAAGTATGAGCCATGAGCTTAGAACACCTATGAATGCCATTATTGGTGTTGCTAATATATTAGATAGAGACCATAATCTGAGCGACAATCAAAAAGAGCTTATAAAGACCTTAAAGGTAAGTTCTGAATCACTTATTACGCTAATAAATGATCTGCTGGATATGGCCAAAGTAGAATCTAATAAGTTAAAATTGGAGACAATTCCATTTAATTTTGCTGAAATTATGGAAAATGCTAGGTCTGTAATGTCAGTAAAAGCGAATGAAAAAGACCTGCAACTTAATTTTAGCTATCCAGATAAAAAAGAGCTAGACTTTTTAGGTGATCCAAACAGAATTAGACAAATCTTGCTGAACTTGTTGAGTAATGCCATCAAGTTTACAGATCAGGGTTTTGTGAATGTTTTGGTGAAGATAAGGAAGAAAGAAAACCTCGATAGTTGCGATGTAATTCTTTATGTTTCTGATACCGGTATCGGTATGAGTGAAAAACACCTCAAGAAAATTTTTGAGAAATTTACACAAGCTGATAAATCAATCGCCAGAAATTATGGTGGTAGCGGTTTAGGTTTGGCAATTACCAAGTCCTTTGTAGACATGATGGGCGGTAAAATTTCTGTAACCAGTCTTGAAGGAATGGGCTCGCAGTTTCAAGTTGAAATTCCGCTTAATATTGCTCATACAAATGCTAGAAAACATCAACAAGAAGAAGGGAAAAAATCTTTACAACCAGAGAGAACGGAGGTGAATCCGGAATCTAAAAAGAAGAAGATTTTATTAGTAGAAGATTATGAGGGAAATATTGTAGTAGTAATTTACTTCTTGCAATATATGGGATTCGAAACCTACGTGGTAAACAATGGGCAACAGGCATTAGATAAAATCAAAGAAGAAAAATACGATTTGGTTCTTATGGATGTACAGATGCCTGTAATGGATGGCTTTGAAGCTACTCAAAGAATTAGAGAAATGCAGGCTTCTGGTGAGCTTTACAAATGTCCTATTATCGGAATGACAGCTCACGCATTTGTGGGCGATAGCAACAGATGTATAGAAGCTGGTATGGACGATTACATTGCTAAGCCATTCTCTAATGAAGACTTAAAAGATATGCTTGAGAGGTATCTGAAATAATAATTGTACACTACTTATATAAAAGGGAAAAGTTTTCTATTACTTTTCCCTTTTTTTTATGTTTTCATTAATTCAGCATTTTATCATTTCCAAGTAGGTCTAATCCCCGGAGCATAAGGAAAACGCATTTCTTTATATTCTTCCAAATCTCCAGTGGGTGCATTCATTGATGCAGGAAAGTCTTTTTGCGAAAATTGCTGGAAATAAAGCAAACAAGAGTTTTTCCACCAAATCGCTTCTTCTTTCTGGATATTTAATAAAGCTTCTACTTGTTCAAATCTTTCAGTATCAATTTTACTTTCTAGACTTTGCCATGTTGCGAGCATCTCTCCCACAGATTTTACACCTTCATCATATTTAAGACATAAACCATCCCAGAGTGTTTTACCAGATTTAAGCTTATAATCCCAAGATACATGATGAA
>PBYL01000467.1 GCA_002729595.1 Thalassovita sp.
AATGCATAAAATATATATAATATGACTAATCAACTCCACAAAACCGAAAGAAATATTTACCAATAAAATTTGATGGTATCTAAATTCCTTTTATATTTATTCGACAAAACCGAAATAAATAAAAAATGAAAGGTCTTTACTTAGGCGAATTTGAGGAGTTGGTAATGCTCTCAGTAGCTATTTTGCATGGCGAAGCTTATGGTATTGCTGTAATGGATGAGATAAAACAGCAAACTGGTAGAAGTAGCACCATAAGCACAGTGCACGAAACATTAATCAGATTAGAGAAAAAAGGATTTCTTGAATCGCATACTGGTGGAGCAACCAATGTGAGAGGAGGACGAAAAAAGCGTTTTTTTGAAGTTACTGCCTACGGTAAAAAAGCTATAAACGAGACAAGAGAGCAGCGCAATCGCATGTGGCAACAAGTACCAAAAGTGATATGGGAGGGTGGTAGCTTATGAAAGAGCAAGACAAAAATCAATTGCCACCAAAATGGACAGATCGGTTTATTAAATGGTATTGCTTAGAAGAATACCAAGACGATGTAATCGGGGATTTGCACGAGCTATTCGAAAGAAAATTAGAAACCACAACATATACAGTTGCAAAGTGGTGGTATGTTTGGAATGCCATCTTATTCATGCGCCTGTATAACCTCAAAATAACACAGTACAAAATTCATTTTTCAACTTTTGTTCCTATGTGGAAAAATTATCTTAGGATTAGTTACAGGCACATGCTCAAAAATGCGCCTTATATTTCAATTAATGTAATCGGTTTAGGTCTGGCACTAGCAAGTGCTATTTTCGCCTATGTACTTGTAGAGTTCAATATGGAGTTTAATAACACCTTTAAGAACACAGATAATATATATCAAATACAAGTTCGAAAAGATGCAGAACAAGGTCGTGATTATGAACTGAGAAGTAATATGACGCCTATAACCATGGGTGAAACTGTAGCTTATGAACAAAATGGCGTTGAGAATTTTACCCGATTTTTTATAGATAGTGATTATCTGAGTAATGGAGACGATATATTCTGGGAAAGAATCTGTTATACAGATACTACTTTTTTCGATTTCTTTAATTTCCCATTATTGTCTGGGAGTTTAGAAACCTTTAAGCAAGATCCATCTGCCATTTTTATTGAAGAAGAAGTTGCTATAAAATATTTCGGAACAGAGCCTGCTGTTGGTAAAACATTATACATTAATTACAATTTCGAGAAAGAAGTAACTGATGATGAAGGCAATGTAAAGAAAGAGAAATCGATAGAAGAGGTCGGTTTTCAGGTGGCTGGAGTTTTTAAAAAAATGCCAAAGAATAACAGTTTTAAAGCCAAAGTTTTAACAAGTACAGCTCATTACTTTAAGTATAAAAAAATTAATGAAGATGTAATTGATGGTTGGGCACACCCTGTAACATTTATCAAAATTGATAACACAGTAGCAGCTAGTCAACTAGAGCAAAGTTTACAAAGTTATATCCCAACTTATAAAGGTATCTCTTCTAAACTATGGTCTATTCATCAATTTTATCTTATTCCATTTAAAGATATTGCATCAAAAAAGCATCGTATAAACAGTTCTGGACTGCCAAACTCATATGTCCCAATAGAGCCAATTATAATATTTTCAGTAATTGCAATACTTATACTATTGGTAGCCATCTTCAATTTTACCAATACAACAATGGCATTTGCACAGAAAAGGGTAAAAGAAATTGGTATTAGAAAAGTATTGGGTGGAGTTAAGCGGCAAATTATCTTTCAGTTTCTTTTCGAAAATCTGATTACTTGCATGATTTCACTATTCCTTTCCTTAATATTTGCCAATTTTTTTATGAGTTGGATAAATCAAACAAACCCTCCATTCGAGCTGGTTTATGCCAACAATTATAGTTTGTTTGCCTTTTTGGTAGTTCTTCTTATTATAGTATCGATTCTCGCTGGTATTTACCCTGCTCTATACATAGGTAAAATGGAACCTTCTCCAATTTTAAAAGGCAACCTTAGATTAAAAGGCTCAGGTACTTTCACAAAAGTATTATTGGGTTTTCAATTTTGTATTTCTTTTATAGCAGTATTTGGTGGAATCGTAATGTTTAAAAATGCATCTTTTCAATCAAATTTAGATTTTGGATACAATAGAAAAAATCTGATTAGCATGTTTGTTACAGAAGAAGAGGGTGAACTGTTGTTAAATGAAGTGAATCAAATTGCAGGTGTAAAATCTTCAACAATAAGCGAATATCATATAGGTGGAGCTTGGCCAGAAACAGTAAATTTTAAAATAGGAGATGAGGAAAAAAAGGTTGAGTATGCTTCATCAAATAGTAAGTATCTAGATCTATTAGAGGTAAATATTTTGCAAGGTAGTCTTAAAGATGAAAATATTGATACCTCTGCTGTTTGGATTAACGAAACACTGGCAAAGAGTTTTAATGGTGAATCACCTCTTGGGCAAAATATAAAAATTAATGGGGTTGATAAACATGTGGTAGGTGTAGTTCAAGACATTATTTATAATATGTTTGATAGGAATAATAAAGAAACGAGTCCTCTAGTAATTGGTCAAAAGAATAGTTCAGAGGGATTTCTAGTATTGAGAATTCATCCAAACCAAAAAGAAATAGTAGAAGCAAAGCTTAGAGAAATTTGGAAAAAATATATTCCTTACAAACCTTATCAAGGGCAATCTCAGGAGATTTTATTATCAGATGATAAAGTGTCGGGTAAAATCTTTAAAGAATTATTTCTATTTCTAGCAATACTAACTGTAATTCTATCTGCCTCTGGTTTGTTTGCACTCATGTCTTTAACCATTAATCGAAAGGTAAAAGAAATAGGCATTAGAAAAGTAATGGGAGCGAATTTTAATCAAATACTTGTTTTGATAAATAAGCCATATTTAATAATTGTTTTCATTGCTTGGGTTTTAGGCATATTGCTAGGTTATATGCTAACTAAAGAAGCCTTTTTGAGTCAATACAAGTATCAAGTAGAAATTGGAATATTGCCTTTTGTGATTTCTTTACTAATTATTTTAATAGTAACATCAATTACTATGGGAGGTAAGGTTTTATCAGCAGCAAACTCAAATCCCTCTGATACATTAAGAGCTGAGTAAATGAGAAGATTAGTTTTACTTTTGTAGCTCAAAACAAAAATAAAACTAATAAAGTGAAGAGAGGATTTGTTTTTGGGAAATACATGCCATTCCACAATGGACACAAAGCTTTAATCGATTTTGCGAAATCTAAATGCAATGAGCTGTTTGTGGTTGTCTGTTGCAGTGATAAAGAAAAGTTACCATCAGCAACTAGAGTAAGTTGGATAACCGAAACATATGTTGATGAAGCAGATATTCAAGTAATTGAATTAAATTATAAAGAATCGGAATTGCCCAACACTTCGGAATCTTCAACAGAGGTTTCCAAAGTTTGGGCAAATTACTTCCAATCTGTTTTGCCAGAGGTAGATTTACTAGTTACTTCAGAAAAGTATGGCGAGTATGTTTCAGAATTTATGCAAATCGAACATATCTACTTCGACCAACAAAGAATAAAGAATCCGATCTCAGCTACACAAATAAGAGAATCTGCTTATAATAACTGGCATTTTTTACCTGATGCCGTAAAGAGAGATTTACAAAAAAAAGTGGTTTTATTAGGTACAGAGTGCACTGGTAAAAGCAGTATTTCAACAGCACTTTCTAAGGAGTTTAATAGTGTATTAGTTGAAGAAGCTGGAAGAGAAATTATTCAAGACTCAAAAGACTTTTCTCTAGAGCAAGTACAGCGAATAGCTAAAGTCCATGCTGAAAATATTGAGAAAGCGAGCAAAAAATTAACTCCTTTTGTATTTATAGATACAGATATCCACATCACACAATCATATGCTAAATATGAATTTGGGAAGTATCTTGAACTAGATAAAGAGATTTACAAAGCCAATAAAGCAGATTATTATTTCTATCTCACTAAGGATTTACCTTATGAGCAAGATGGCGGTAGATTAGAAGAAGCAGATAGAAATTTATTAGATGCACATCATATAGAAACTTTAAAACATTTTGAGATTAATTATTCAGCAATTTCTGGAGATTGGTCTTCGAGGTACAACCAAATAGCCGACTTTGTAAAGCATGTAAACTTTTATGATTGGTAAGCTTCAGTTTTTGTATTAACTTTCTTTTGTGAGCAAAGTAATTTTTATAATACCACCCAAAGTGCATTTGTTGGACATTACTGGCCCAACGCAAATTTTTTATGAAGCTCGAATGTATGGAGCTGATGTTGAAATGCATTTTGCAAATCTTTCTGATAATTCTGAAATAGAAAGCAGTGCTGGTTTACATTTTTCGAAATTAGAGCCTTTCCAAAATTTTAGTCTGAGTAAAAATGACTATGTATTTGTACCGGGTTTGGAATATGAGTTAATTTCAAATGTACGGTTTGTACAAAGTTGCAAGTCCTTTTTTACTTGGTTAAATCAGCAATATGCCAATGGAGCCAATGTTTGTTCAGTTTGTACAGGCGCTTTTTTACTGGCAGAAAGTGGTTTATTAAATGATAAAAGCTGTACTACACATTGGAAGTTTGTTAAGAGATTTCAGCAGAGATATCCCACAATCGACTTAAAAAAGGAAAGACTTTTTGTAGACAATGATCACTTATATACGAGTGCTGGAGTAGCTTCGGGAATTGATTTGGCTTTGTATCTATTAGAAGTGCAATATGGTGGTAAATTCGCTGCTGACATTGCTCGGGAAGTTGTCATTTACTTTAGACGAAGTAAAACTGATAAGCAGTTAAGTGTATTTCTTCAATACAAAAATCATATGGAAGAGCGTGTCCATTCGGCTCAGGATTACATGATTGCCAATATCCAAAATTCATTCACCATAGAAGAAATTGCCGAAACTGTAAATATGAGTCCTCGCAATCTCACCAGACTTTTTAAGAAAACTACTGGAATTACCATTGGCGCTTATCTGGAAAAGTTACGAGTAGAAAGAGCAGTACATCTTTTAGCAGAGCAAAACAAAGTCGATTTTGTAGCAGACCAATGTGGATTAAAAAGTAGCAATCAACTCAGAACTTTATTAAAAAGGCATAAAGATGTTTTACCTACCGAAATCTGATTGAAAAACATGTCCTAATTCTGCGTATTGTTGTCCTTTCGCTGTGCGACTTCAGCATTTAACTTAGCCTTATAACTAAAACATAAATCAATGCTGAAACTGATCATTTTAATTTTTACGCTTTTAACTTCATCATTATTTGCACAGCCTATGGCAACTTATTATTGTCCTCCTTGTAATAGCCATTGCGACGAGTTAGAATTTACAGAAATGGGCAAATGTACTCATTGCGGAATGACATTAATTACAAAAGAAGATCTTTCCAATTTCAAAAAATCATCGCAAAAAACAATTGCTTTCTATTTACAATCAGGTGTAGAAGTGCTGGATTTTGCAGGCCCAATGGAAGTTTTTGCTTATGCAGGCTACAAAGTCTTTACAGTATCTAAGACTAAAGACCCGATTATTACTCAAGGTATAATGAAAGTTATTCCTGATTACAGCATTGAAGATGCACCAAAAGCTGATATTCTTGCTTTTTTTGGTGGCAATGCAAGTACAGCTTATCAAGATTCAAAAGTAATTAATTGGGTAAAATCTCAAGAAGGGATAGAATATTATTTTTCTGTTTGTACAGGCGCTTTTATTCTGGCAGAGTCAGGTATTTTAAATGATAAAACCGCTACTACTTTTCACGATGCTTTAGATGGATTAGAAAATAATTACCCTAAAATAAATGTACTGAAAAATGTTCGCTTTGTGGATAATGGCAAGGTGATTACAACAGCCGGTATTTCTGCAGGAATCGATGGTGCACTACATTTGGTTGCCAAATTACAAGGCTTTGATATAGCTAGAAAAACTGCTTATTACATGGAGTATGATAAGTGGACTCCCGGTGAAGGTTTAATATTAGCAGAAGATAATCCTTATGCTGATTTGGTAGCTACTTCAACTTTATCAGAATATGAAGGTCACTACGAATATAAAGATAATTTGCAATTACAGTTAGTAATCAATGAAAGAGAAAAGGCTTTAGAGGTAACCATTGGAGAAAGAACATTTCCATTGTTCTATTTAGAAAAGGATAAATTTCTTGATTTGGGTAAAAATGTGGTAAGCTTTCAGCGAAATGCTTCAGAACAGATAACAGGATATACCATTTCAGATACAGAAGACAAGGTATTTAAAAAACTTCCTAATTAGGCTAAAAAAGCAATATTTTGAGTGTTCGTGGTTTAATAATACGAGATTGATTTACCTAGAAATAATGTCAAATTAACCTAAAATTAAATTTCATGGACACTCAAAATACAGAATCGCATCACTTACTGCCTAGTGGAGAATGGGAAGGTTTTTACTGTTATAGCAATTCTCCTGAGCAGCATAAAATGGCTATCGAGTTATCTTTTTCAAACAAAGTTGTCTCTGGTTCTGGTGAAGACGATGTAGCTCCATTTACTTGGGATGGAAATTATAATTTGGATACCTTCATCATCAAAATGATAAAGACTTATGCTACGCATAAAATCTCTTATAAAGGTGATATTGATGAAAATGGCATTTGGGGAATTTGGGAAGATCTAACAGACTTAAGTGGAATGTTAGATCCTGAAACTATAAAATATATTTTAGAAAAATTTAGTGATAAAATTAAAGGTGGATTTCACATTTGGCCTAAAAAACAAAAAAGTGAATCGAACCAAGAAGAATTAAAAGAGTCTAAAAAGTTAGCTGAAATCTTTATCGAGCATTTTTAATTTTAGTGATGCCCTACAGGATAAATTAGAGGTTTGAGCTTATTAATTAAGTTGTCGTATTTGCTGTTTAAATCATTCAGTTTGAGGTATTCGTTTTGCATTTTTTGGTAATTTGATGAATACCTCCAAATTGATTTTAAGACTGTTGGCAAAGCTTGTAAGTTATCTTTCAAAACAAATGCATCAGCGGCACTAATCACTGTATCTTTTGCCATCTCACTTGAGATGCTTCCCGTAACAAATATAAAAGGGGTAAAAGCATTGATTTTTCTGGATATGTGTAAGGCATCAAAACTATCGAAACCCGGAACATTAAAATCTGCTAAAATTATATCAGGTGAGTGTTTTTTTAATTTAGATTTATAATCCGAAATTTCATCAGAAATAATTAATTCTGCATTATAGCCTGCTTTTTTTAATAATCTTTTGATAATGTATTGGTCGGCTTCATTGTCTTCTAATAATAAGATACATCCTATCTCACGCATACCCTATAATTTAATTAAGTTAAAAGCAATATAAGTTAATAACCGTTTGGATTCGTCATTATAAGTAACGAAAAACTAACAAAAATTAGTTATCAAAATTGCTTTTAGAATAATTTTAAATTATATCATGAGCCTGTTTTAGCACTCCTTTCATTTTTAATATTATCCATTAATTTTTCTAAATGGATTAAATCCTGAGTGCGCATTTTATTAATTCTTTCTCTTATATCTTTTAATATTCTACCATGCAAATCAACACTTTCGCTGAGTTGCATTAAATCATTATTCTGGAGCTGAATTTTTTTACTTTTATAGCAGTTGTGTCTAGCTATTTTCATGATGTTGGGGAGGTATTCGATATTGTCTCTCAACAGATAACCATCGGCATTAGAGAGGGCAGTTTCATTTACATAGCTTTCTACAATTTTGTTTGATAGGAATATAAATGGTATCCAAGGGTTAATTTCCTTTGATAACATTAAAGCTTCTGTGCCATTTATGCTTTGCATGTAATAATCGGAGATAACAAAATCTGGGTGAGAATGTAGGAGGTGTTGTTTAAAACTTACTCCATCAGTGCAAAGAATAATTTCTATATAGTTATCATTTTGTTTGAGATTTTCACTTATTAATTGCAGATCTTTATCAGAATCCTGCAGAAAGATGATTTTTTCCATGTTATAACCTTTTCACCCATAAAACTGCAATTTGTTCTCAATAAGAAAAACCTCATTTGATAACAAAATTTGTCTATATTAAAAATAATTATCGAATTTTAAAACAAATTTAACTTTAAATTGATAACCGAAATATGTCTATAAAATATAGTTATCATTATCAAAAGTTACATTAAAAACTGACTGCTATTTTGATATATAATTTTTCTTAGAAATTATAATACATCTCTGTGAGTCTTGTAGAGACTGTTGTTTATACAAGGAGATTAATTACTGTAAAATTTTCCTTCACAAATTCAAATAAAACAAATGTGCTCTAATAATGAATATATGTTAACAATAAATTGTTAGAAAATCTATTAAATATCTAAGTGATAAGCTTATTTTTTAATAGTTATGTCTAGATTTTTTTGTTATATATTTTTAAAGGCAAGCTTCATATTGTTCATTCTGG
>PBYL01000468.1 GCA_002729595.1 Thalassovita sp.
ATTCGTTCACTACACTTTGCGAGTATATATCAATCGCAAAGAAATAAAAAGAATTAATGCTTGTCACTAACAGAAGCTTCAAAATATTTATTTTTTTAATCGTTTAAGGGGGGTGTTTCTTAAAGTTTTAAACTAATTACAAAGTATGTCGAAAAGGGTTGCGCTTCGATTTAAGTTTGTGTTGTTAGGTGTTCTAATCATTTTAGTTACAGTCCTTCCCTTACTATTAATCAATCCATATAATGAAGATTATGCCATCATAATTTCATGGGTTTCACTTTTGTTCATTTTACTGGGTATTTTAACATATTTTTCCTACAGTGATATCGTGTTGCCTGTAGACAAAATTATAGGTGCAATT
This sequence comes from Thalassovita sp., assembly GCA_002729595.1. Lineage (GTDB taxonomy): Bacteria > Bacteroidota > Bacteroidia > Cytophagales > Flammeovirgaceae > Chondrinema. The sequence continues at coordinate 362 of PBYL01000468.1, forward strand.
GTAACTGCCCAAAAAGGTAAAGAAGTAAATCAAATTAGTTACTCTAAAGATAATGAGTTTGGTCAAGTGATCTCCTATATAAATGGAGTGGTGGTAGATTTAGATAAAGCAGCATCTTTTGTAAAAGAAATTGATGAAGGTAATCTTGATGCAAAACTTGAAATATCTAACAAAGATATAGAATTGGCTAATGCACTCGAAAACTTTAGGGAACGAATGGTGAATGTAGTTTCTGAAGAAAACAAGAGAAACTGGGTGAATGAAGGTTTAAATAAGTTTTCGGAAGTAATACGAGTAAGTAATAGTTCACTTTCTGAAATGGGTGATGCAGTATTGAAACATATAGTGAAATACTTAAATGCTAGCCAAGGAGCATTATTCGTAGCTACAGAAGAAAATGGCAACACTGTTTTAAGCATGGAGTCTTGCTATGCACTAAACAGGAAAAAATATATTAAGAAAAAGATTGGTGTAAAAGAAGGAATTGTGGGGCAAGCATATCTAGAAAAAGATATTGTACATCTAAGAGAAATTCCTGAAAACTACTTTGAGATTGTTTCTGGTTTAGGAAATGTTCAACCTACAAGTATTTTAGTCTTTCCACTTATTGAAAATGAAGTTACATATGGAGTGATAGAAATTGCTTCTCTACATAAGTTTGAAGATTATCAAATTACCTTCCTCAAAGAACTTGGAGAAACCATAGCAAACAACATTGCCAATATTATAAATATTGAGAATACCCAAAGGCTTTTAAAGCAGTCTCAGAAACAAGCGGAGATGTTGAGGTCTCAAGAAGAGGAAATGCGCCAGAATATGGAGGAGTTGGAGGCAACTCAAGAGCAAATGAAGCGCAAGCAGGTAGAAACTGAGCAAGCCAATAATAAGCTTAAAGAGAATGAGCTCAAACTACAAGATGCTTATCAGGAGTCTCAAAAGCAAAGTGATGAGTTAAGGGAAAAAACCAAAGAGCTTGAAGTAAGAGAAATTACGCTCAAGAAAAATATGGAAGAGCTGCAAGCTGCTAGAGATGAGATGAATAAAAGAAACTTAGAGCTTGAGCGAATTACCGAGAAGCTTGAAGCGAATGAGGCTGTTCTTAAAAAAGCATATAATCAAACAAAAGAGAAAGAACGATCTATTAGACAGAAAAATAGTGAGTTGGAGAAAAACCAGATGATGATTCAGCAGCAGAGAGATGAGCTGGAATCTAAAAACATTTATCTGACTGATAGTATTAAATATGCGAAAAGAATACAGTCGGCTATTTTGCCAGATAAAGATAACTTGCAGTCTGCTTTTGCCAGTTACTTTGTAATCTTTATGCCAAAAGATATGGTATCTGGTGACTTCTACTGGTTTGCAGAAGTTGACAACAGAAAGTTTATTGCTGCAATTGACTGTACAGGTCATGGTGTGCCGGGAGCATTTATGTCGCTAATCGGGCACTCATTGCTAAATCAGATTACAAAGGAAAGACACATTTATGATACCAATGAGATTTTAGAATATCTCAATGAAGGAATTATTGAAGCATTAAAACAAGGCTCTACCTCTAATGTAGACGGTATGGATGTGTCTTTATGTTGTGTTGAATCTTTGGAAGATAACAAATCTATATTGCATTACACAGGTGCGAAATGCCCTGCATTCTATATTCCATCAGATAATAAGTTATATAAGCTTAAACCAGACAGAAGGTCTATTGGCGGTCATCAAAAGGAAAACCAGAAACCATTTAAAATGCATTCAATCGAATTGCAAACAGGTGATAAGGTATTCCTAACAACTGATGGATTAATAGACAGCCCAGATAAGAATAGAAAACGATTCGGTACTAAAAAACTAGAAAATCTCTTAGCTACGGCATCAAATAGACCAGTTTACGACATTAAAGATGTATTAATGTCTGAGTTTATGGAATATACTGATGGTTGTGCTCAAAGAGACGATATTACCTTTATAGGTATCGAGATTAAGTAATTTTAGCTATAGTAAATCGGTTTGCTGTTATTTTTTTGAAAAGCAGCATCAATACCATATTTACCAGAACCAGTTAAAAGTAACACAATACCTATACATAGGTATAGTAGTGCTTTTTCTTTAGTAGCAAATGGATCAGCAGAATGAGTAACAAAAGCTGCTGTAACCATGGTTAAGCTCATTAAGAGGGATGCTGGTCTGGTAAGTAAGCCAAGTGTAATTAGTATTCCGCCAACAAATTCTGATAAAGCGGCCGCCCAAGCGAAAAATACTGGTAATGGAAACCCCATGTTACCTGTAGCTTCTATTAAATTTGCTGAAGGTGGTAGTTTTCCAAAGCCATGTGCGAAAGCCATCGAAAGTCCGGTAAATACTCTAAGGATAAGTAATGCAAGATTTGTAGTTGACGAAGATTGTTCAACAGAACCGACTAGAAATTTTTTAATCATTATTAATAATAGATAATCACTGAGTTTAAATCGAGTCTAAATTACTAAATAATCCCACAATAATTATCCCAGCAATTACATAATGTCTTATAAAAAGACATTAATGTGCTTATGCTATTTAATGATGACTCTAATAGGCTTTTTTAGTTTGAGAAATAGTTAAAGGCTCACTTTTGTCGGTCACTTTATAAATTCCAGGCTGGTGGTGAAAAGGAATTACAGATAAATCTGGCAGTTTCTGATTATAAAAACGCATGTCAGTTTCTGCTAAATTTGTACGATAAGATTTGGGGTTAGATAGTGTTTTCATAACCTATATCTTTTAAAGTGAGATATTAAGTTATTAAATACATCTCTACTTTTACATGATGGAAATCACACCAAAAAATGAAATTGATTAAAAATCTTAGAACTTTTCTAATCCTAATCCGAATAGTGCAAAATCGTATTTAACCGGATCATTTTTATCAAACTTTTTTAGTGCTTTATTGAGTTCCAAAGCGGCTTGCCAGTCTGTTTGTTTACGTGTAAGAAGTTTTAGCTTTCTGGCAACTCGCTCTACATGCACATCTAATGGACATACTAATTGGCTAGTTTTAATCTGTTTCCATATTCCGAAATCAACACCTGCATCATCGTTTCTTACCATCCACCTTAGATACATATTTAATCTTTTGCAGGCAGATTTTCTCATTGGGGTAGCAATGTGTTTCCTAGTGCGTTGAGGTGCATCTGGTAAACTGAAAAAAGTGTTTTGAAAACCAATTAGTGCTTTTTCAACTGTTTCATCTTTAGTTGATAAATGAGAAGAAAAAGCGGTTTCTAAAGACTTGTTTGATGAATAATAGTGTTTAAAAAAATCTATGAAGTAAAGAAGGTCGGTTGTATTAAATGTGCGGTGTTTGAACTCCAATAGTTTTTTTAAGTCATCTTCTTGATGGTTTACTATAAAATCATATGGCGCATTGTCCATTAATGTTGATAACTCCTTACACTTGTTGATAATGGTAATTCTTTGACCCCAAGCAAGCATCGCAGCCATAAAGCCCATAATTTCTATATCTTGTTGTTTAGTAAAACTATGGGGAATACAGATGGGGTCGTTTTCTATAAAATTAGGTTGGTTGTATTCTAAATACTTTAAATCTAGAAGCGATTTAATTTGACTAATTTTCAATGTGTTGTGGTTTGCTTTAAAAATGCGAAGTTACTTTTTCTTTTTTTCTGGCTTCTTCCCTTCTACTACAATTACAATTTCGCCTTTTGCATTTCCTTCTTTTTGATAATAATCAGCTATTTCTTTTAAAGTTCCAGAGATGTTTTCTTCGTAGATTTTAGTCAACTCTCTAGATACACAGGCATTTCTATCTTCGCCAAAATACTCTGCTAATTGAAGTAATGATTTTACAAGCCTGTGAGGAGACTCGTAAAATATCATCGTTCTCTCTTCTTCTGCAAGCTGTAGAATTCTGGTTTGTCTTCCTTTTTTGTGGGGCAAGAAACCTTCGAATACAAATCTATCTGAAGGTAATCCGGAGTTTACCAATGCAGGAACAAAAGCAGTTGGTCCAGGCAAGCATTCTACTTTTACTTCTTTTTCGTTGCAAGCTCTAACTAGTAAAAAACCGGGATCAGAAATTACAGGTGTACCAGCATCTGAAACCAGCGCTAGTACTTTCCCTTTTATCAACATATCAACAACTTTATCCACAGTTTTATGCTCATTAAAAGCATGATGGCTGTGTAAAGACTTGCTGATACCTAAATGCTTAAGTAAAATTCCGGTTTTTCGGGTGTCTTCTGCAAGAATAGCATCTACATGCTGTAATACTTTTACAGCACGATAAGTGATATCCTCCATGTTTCCAATGGGAGTTGGAACCACAAACAGAGAAGTATCACCTAAAATTTGCTTTCTAGTATCTTGCTCTTCCAGAGTATTGGTTTCAGACTGAGTATCTTGCTGAGATATTTCTTTTTTCTCTGGATTCTTTTTGGAAGACATGTATTACTTATTTATTTCAATCTTTTTCAGAATTGATTCTACTATATATTTTGAAGAAATACCATCAGCTTCTGCTTCGTAGTTAAGCAAAATTCTGTGGTTAAGCACATCATAAGCTACTTCTTTAATATCTTCTGGAAGTACATAGTTTCTGCCTTCTAAGAACGCAATTGCTTTTGCAGCTCTGTTTAAGTTAATAGAAGCCCTTGGAGATGCACCGAACTGAATATATTCAGCAAGCTCATTCAAGCCAAAGTCTTTTGGAAAACGAGTAGCAAAAATTAACTCAATAATATATTTCTCAAGACTCTCAGAAATAGATACTTGGTTTACCGCATCTCTAATGGCAAAAATATCTTGCTTAGTAAGAATCTGATTGATTTGTGTATTAAATGAAAGGTTAGACATTCTACGCATAACTTCCATTTCGTCTTCTTTAGAAGGATAAGAAATGAAAATTTTAAGCATAAAACGGTCAACCTGAGCTTCTGGAAGAGGATAAGTACCTTCTTGGTCTACCGGGTTTTGAGTGGCAAGTACAAGGAATGGCTTATCTAATTTAAAAGTAGTTTCGCCAATGGTAACCTGTCTTTCCTGCATCGCTTCAAGTAAAGCTGCCTGTACTTTTGCAGGAGAACGGTTAATCTCATCCGCAAGAATAAGGTTAGCGAAAATAGGTCCTTTTTTTACCTCAAACTGACCATCACGCTGGTTGTAAATCATAGTACCGATAAGGTCGGCAGGTAAAAGGTCTGGAGTGAACTGTATACGTTGAAAGTCTGATTGTAAAACTTTTGATAATGTATTTACAGTAAGTGTTTTCGCTAGTCCAGGAACACCCTCTAACAACACGTGGCCATTTGTAAATAATCCCACCAACAGTCTGTTAACCATGTATTCTTGACCAACTACAATTTTTCCAACTTCTGCAATAACCTGCTTAATTTTCTCGTGCAGGGCGTGTGTATTTTCAGTATTTGCGAACTCAGTCATCTGATAAAAAATAGCTTACAAAAAAATTTGATGAGCAAAACTAATCGATGCCCTTCTAAAACCGAAATATAGCTTAGATGAACGGTAAAAAGTAATTTCAGGGGAAAAACAAATTAAATTACTGTTTTTTGAGCCATATCGAATCTTTAAGAGTTCTCATATATTTCTCTTCAAGCTTTTCTATCTTAAATAAATATAGCTTTAGTGAGTCTCTATTAAAGAAATCGGGTTCAAAAAGTTCAATAGCATAAATGCTGTCTCCCGAAAAAATATTTCCAGTTTTGCCTTTATTGTCAATAGCAAAGAAAGTACCTTGTTCCTCAAGATTTTCACTTGTTTTTAATAAAAGTACATTTGGTTTTTTAGATGGATTCGTTTTTTCAGATAAAACTCGATCTAAAAAACCATTGTTTTCAGGAATTGAATAACTGTATGCAGAGTTTATAATACTTTCTTCAAGAGGGAAATTATTGCTGCTATCAACTGGACTAAAAGTATTATACTGGCTTAAGAGCAGTTTCTTTTTTTGAGCTTGTTCTAGTGTGTAAACAGGAAAAGAATCGTCATTTCTAATATTAAAAAAGATGAGCAATGCTAAAGCAACAAAAATTGAAATTGTTAAAAGCAATGTAAGGCGCTTGTTCTTCATGCAAAAATCTTTTCTGAAAGATACATAAAATTGTAGCTGAGTTTTTTAAAAAAGCGCTTTTTTAAAAGTATTCATATTTTTTTAATACTGTTTTTACAAAAGATGAGTCTTTGAATCAAAAACTTGAAGAGAAATTAATAGCAATCAGACTTTTTGCATTGAGAGTAATAGATATATTTACGGTATATTTTTTTTTGATACATGCGCATTTCATATAAAAACAGCTTTCATTTATTCTTATTAATTGCATTAGTTTTTCAGCTAACTTCGACACAAGCACAGGTTAAGCTATCTCATAGAGCAAAAATTAGTGTGTTTACCATTGCTCCCGGCGGTGCAGACGATGAACTATTCACACAGTTTGGGCATAGTGCTTTTCGTGTGTTTGATCCAATGAATCGGATTGACTGGATATACGATTATGGTGTTTTCGATTTTGATGCACCTAATTTCTATTTGAAGTTTGCAAGAGGGAAGTTGAATTATATGTTGGCTAAAAGAGATTACAAACGTTTTCTGGCAGCATATCAACATTATAATAGATCATTAACTGAGCAGGTGTTAAACCTAGACTCTGCTGAAATGCAACAAGTTTTTGATTATTTAGAGACCAATTACCTTCCAGAAAATCGCTATTACCTCTACGACTTTTTTTATGACAATTGTGCAACTAAAATACCTTTGGTTATTGAGGAGTCTTTAGGAGACAAAGTTCAATTTGATAGATCGCCTACAGAAGAAGATCGAACTTTTAGAGATTTAATAGAACCTCGCCTTGTAAATCACAGATGGGGAGATTTAGGTATCGATTTGGCTTTGGGCTTACCAACCGACAAAATAGCCACAAGATATCAATATATGTTTTTGCCATATTATGTGGAAATACAATTTGCAAAGGCAAAAATTACGCATCATGGTGAAACAGAACCTTTGGTAAGCAATACAAGAGTTGCTTTTGAAGCACTACCAGATGAAGGCAAAGGGACGATTATAGGTCCAGGAATGGTGTTTGGTGCACTGCTAGTTTTGGTAATAGGTTTAACTTATCTAGATTTCTTTAAAAAGAAGAGATCGAAATGGCTAGACTTTACTTTATTCCTCATTGCCGGATTAATAGGTTTACTATTGTTTTTCCTTTGGTTTTTAACAGATCATAAAGCTACACATGGTAACCTCAATATAATTTGGGCATTTCCGACTCATTTAGTGTTTGCCATTTTTCTATTGCGAAAGAATATAAAAAACTGGGTGCTTACTTATGCTTTAGTTACAGCCGTTGTGTTACTGCTTTTGGTGCTTAGTTGGTTCTTTTTACCTCAACCTTTGCATTATTCGGTGTTTCCTGTGGTAATAGCTTTAGGTATTAGGGCGTTTTACATATGGTTTTATCACAATAAAATCTCAAATTCCTGATTTCTTTTTGTAGCCTGTTTATATATTTTTTTATCTATGAGTATTGTAGTTTCTAACCTCACCAAAATTTACGGAAAGCAAAAAGCAGTTAATAATATTTCATTCGAAGCGCGAGAAGGCGAAATTCTGGGTTTTCTTGGTCCAAATGGAGCAGGTAAATCTACAACAATGAAAATTACTACCTGTTACTTACCTCCTACAGAAGGTAATGTAGAAGTGTGTGGCTATAAAGTAACCGAACAGCCAATAGAAGTTAGAAAAAATGTAGGCTACTTGCCAGAGCACAATCCATTGTACTTAGATATGTATGTGCAAGAGTACTTGAAGTTTATTGCTTCTATGCATAAAATCACTGGTAGTAATGCCAAGAGCAAAACTGCTGATATGATTGACTTGGTTGGGCTTGAAAAAGAAAAAAGAAAAAAAATAGGTTCTCTTTCTAAAGGTTACAGACAACGTGTGGGTTTAGCACAAGCTCTTATTCACGACCCAAAGGTTTTGATACTGGATGAACCTACTACAGGTTTAGACCCAAACCAGATTCAGGAGATTAGACAGGTGATTAAAAACATTGCTGTACACAAAACGGTTATCTTCTCAACGCATATCATGCAGGAGGTGCAGGCACTTTGTGATAGAGTAATCATTATAAATTCAGGAGAAATTGTTGCCGATAATCAAGTTGGTAAACTCAAAACTTCTGAGACCAATGAGATTCGAATTATGCTTGAGTTAGAAAGTCCAGCAGATATTTCTTCGGTGAAAGACCTAGAAGGTGTGCTTGATTTTGAAGAGAAAGGAGAAAAATCATATATCATAAAAGCAGTTCCTGATACTGATATAAGGGGTGATATTTTTAGAAAAGCAGTAGCCAGTAACTGGGTAATTACAGGTTTAAGTCAAGAAGAAGTATCACTTGAAAATATATTCCAAAACCTTACCCGCAAAAAATAGTCATGGATGGATTCCATTGAAGATACACCCTGTTTATTTGCTCTCGATATAGGTACTACAGCCATTAAGTTTGTAGTATTTGATAAAAATCTAGAAATCCACTATCTGGAAGAAACGGAAGTTCATACTTACAGACCTGCAGAAGGCGAAAGCGAACAAGAAGCAGAAGAAGTATGGCAAAAAGTGAAAGCTGGTATTTTGAAGATGAGTGAGAAGTTTTCAAATCCACTTTCTTTGAGTTTTAGTGCCGGTATGCACAGCATTATTCCAGTTGATAAACAAGGCTCTTCCCTACACAAAGCCCTACTCTGGTCTGATCTAAGAAGTAAGCAAATTGCCTACGATTTGAGAAGTACAGTTAAAGGGATGAAGCTTTATAGAGAGACAGGTACACCAATCCATCCGATGTCTCCGCTTTGCAAGCTGCTTTGGTTTAAAGAGTATCAATCAGAAGTATTTGAAAAAGCTGCCAAGTTTGTATCCATTAAAGAATACATCATTCATAAACTTACAGGTAAGTATGTAATAGACTATTCTATTGCTTCAGCGTCTGGTATGTTTCAACCAGAAAAAAACTGTTGGCATCTAGATGTTTTAAAATTGATTGGAATAGATGAGGATAAACTTTCTGTAATTACAGAGCCAACCAAACAAATTCCTTTACTTAAAGAAATGGTAGATGAGTTAAAGCTTCCTAAAGATTTTGCATTAATCTCAGGGGGAAGTGATGGTTGTTTGTCGAATTTAGGTGATAATGCTACCGCAGCAGGTATTTATTCCATTTCCATCGGTACAAGTGGTGCAGTAAGAACTGTTTCAGAAAAGTTTATTACAGATAAACAGATGCGACTTTTCTCTTATAAGTTAGATGAAGGATATTATGTACATGGTGGAGCGATTAATACAGGTGGAGTTGCATTAGAATGGTTAGGTAAAGAAATGTTAGGTGATGAAGATAAACCATTATTACCAGTAGAAATAACTAAGTTGGCAGAAGCCAGTGAACCAGGAGCATCAGGTTTACTCTTTTTTCCATACCTACAAGGTGAAAGAGCTCCCTTTTGGAAACCAGATATTGATGGTGCATTTTTAGGTCTCACCATTAAACATGGAAAAAAACAAGTGGCTAGAGCCGTAATGGAAGGTGTATTATATAATCTTTGCTATGTAATGGGAACAGTTTCAGATTTACACCCGAAGCCAGTTACAATTAAAGCAAGTGGAGGTTTTACAAAATCAGACTTCTGGTTACAGATGTTAGCCGACATATCTAATTGCAAAGTAGAGGTAGACGAAGGTACAGCCAGCGCTGCTCGTGGTGCAGCTATTTTGAGTTTGCGAGCTTTAGGATTAGAAGAAAGTGTAAGTGCAGAAGAACATTTTGACGGCAAAAAATTCAACCCTGATAAAGAAAAGCATAAACTCTATAAGAAGTCTTATAACAACTTTGTAAAGTTTATGCCTGAGGTTGCTAGCTATTCAGAAAAAAGTGCCGATTAATTTTTACTGAAATTAGCATTGAATACTGGAAGTAATCTTAAGCCTTTTGGGTTGCTAGCTACATAATTTAATAGCCCTAATTGTAAACCTTTTATA
>PBYL01000469.1 GCA_002729595.1 Thalassovita sp.
AAGCAAGAAATAATCACTCTGTTTGAGGACAAAAAAGACGGTTTTAAGTGGATCCAATACGCCGCAAATGGGTGGATCTATTAGGGTGCCAATCGACATGTCTTAAGGAAAGACTGAGAATTTACAGCAACACTTCAATAAATTTTTGAAATCAGCTAATAATCAAGCGTAAAGTATTGTTATAGCTGAGCTACTTTGGGAGTTCAGGGATGAGTGTGTATGCGTATTACTATGAATTCTCTATGATAAGATTTAAGTTTCATGAGAAGTCGCAAAGAATGTCGGAGTTCATTTTCTTACTCACATAGAGAAATTTTAATTAATATAAGTGGGCTTTTGACCTTTCTATGGCTGTTATGCTCGGATAACGACAGACTATTGCATTTACAACTGTTGTGTTTGTTGCAGTTGCACTAAAGAAGATTATTGTGAAAGGTAATGTAGATGAAAATATTATCAAGGACTTAGTAAACCCCCAGTTTATGGTCGGCCTAATAATGAATATTTTTCTAGAAACGAACCCAAAACAGTTTATCGAAAAGAAACAGCAATAAAATTAGTTGGCGATACGGAGGTTATAATGATGATTTCAAAGAACTTTGGCTAGTAAATTTATATCCTGACCAACCTACTCGAAGCTATAAAGTATTTATCCAGTTTAATGAAATTTGATTTGATTTAGCATATTGCCAGATTTTAAAATTAAACGTATCAAGTGCTTACGATACAGCGTATTCGTTAAAGCTATCAACAAATAAAGTAGTCGATAATATCGTACAAAAAATTTAACAAGTTGCAGCAGTTGACAAAATACATGTCACGTATTTGGTTCCCAAAATGTAGCGCACGTATTGTTGCAACAGTGCCCAGCGTTATTCTAATGCTACCTAGCCAATTATTGCGTAAGTGCGATCCCTACTTCGGTTGTCTCACAGAACTTGCTAAAGACTACCAACTCTTGAATATAGTGCTAGCCTTTTTAGCTTCTAGGTTGTACATTTATTAACCAATTGGCGTGATTCACCACTGGACGGTAAGTAATGAGTCAGGGAGTTTTTGACAGTAATTGCAAGTGCCAACCGCTTTTTCTAGCGTACTTCAAGCCGCACAAACTCAGACTAGTCTCCTGCTTTCCAGTTCTATGGTGTCTTCAAGTTATTAGAGCGTGTGCCCAGACAGGTGATAGCGTCATGAGATCGAGAGATGAGTTCGTTATTTAAACAATCAATAGGAAAAGGAAATGAAAAATAGAATTTTAGTTGGATTGGTAGCGATAATCGGAGCGTCTAACGTAAATGCCAATATGGTATGTTCCGATGCATACAGCGAAGTTGAAAAAAGTGCGAACGAAGTTTATGGGCCTCTATTAGCTTCAAATCAAGCGAAAATAAATAAGTTAAAAAGCAAGGGGCTTGATCCGTGCAACTACTATGATGCGGATACAGATCAAGATGTAGACTATTGTGAAATCGCAAAAACGTACAAAGCAATTAAAGATACGTCAATCGACGAAGCTAAAGATGAAATTAAGTGTCTCGACAATAATACTGAAGTAACAGCGCAAAGTATTTTAGCGGGCATGAATCAAATTTCAGTTGCTATGTTTTCAGTAATCGTAGGTGTAGAGTTACCTGAAAAGGCTTTTTACGTAGATATCGCTGATATGAAAGAGCACGGTGTACTAGGTGGTGAAAATAGTCTTTACAACAAGTTTAAAGATCAAGCTCAAGACTTTAAGGATTCTCTTCCAGAGATAAAAATTGATGGCGATACAAAGATACTGGATATCACAAATAGAGGTGGCACCAACAAACATGGTTTGCCCGATATTAAAATAGGCGGTGGGTTTAAGTGGTAAAAAGCTCATAAAAAAAACGGATGCACAGGAAGCCAACTGCGCTTTGACTACTGTGGTGCGAAGTTGGCTTCCTGTGAGGTGGGCATTGATGTCCGCTTTAGCAAAGTTATTAGCTCTAACGTAAGCTAGTAGAATTTTTCGAAATGACTGCTTTTAACCAATAGCTGAAGTAGCAGAGAGGATAGAGTCCTACTTTTTAACCTGATTAAGTTAGGACTCATCCACTTAAGTATCACATCTGAATCTACATCAGCTTTCTATAAGTTGGTAAGTGAATCGATATAGCACAACCTTTTCCAGCTTGTCGCCAGGCTTTGCCCTCTGGCATCGGTCGCGTTTTGTGATGAAGTCGCTGCCTTACTGCGCTGGAAGTCTTCTTTAACTCAGCCGCAGCTTCATCAAGAGTGACCCAACCAGATTTCCCACTTTTCACTTTCCTTATCTCATCTTCAAGCTGGGCGATCTTCTCAGAGAGCCACTCAATTTTCTCGTTAGCTTCCATTAGTGTTTGCAGGTCGATGGTAGGTAGTGCGTTCAAATTTATCACCTCATTTTTTTACGAATTGGAAGCAGGTTACTAAAAAAAAATTTTATTCTGAAAATTTAGGTGCTTTTGGAAATTCTTGAAGTTCGGACAGTATGTAGCAATGTCAAGCTTCCGTAGTTACTGCCAGGAGAAGTCGTTATTTCGGGCAGCGTCTACCGTAAGGGCGAGGTAACATGGCGTTAGATGTATAAGGAGAAGCAACATGAAAATCTGAAGTGTTCAGTTCTGCTTCTGTGGGCGTTAAGCTGTCTGTCTGAGGTGGAATAGTCCTTACTCCATTGTAACGATACAAAAATAGCTCCCCTTTCGGGGAGCTAGTGTCATTCACTTCTCAATTTTCTTGCTGCAATAAATGAAGTTATAGCGAAGACTAAAGCTATCGCTATCATGCCAAACGCTACCAGATAAAGCCGATCGAAACATTGATGCCCGTTTACGTAATCTGTATGACCCGAGAACAGAAATGCAAGATTCCAAAGCGTATTAATCACTGCTACAGCTATAACTGTATTACTCATCGATACCCAGCGATTGCTCATTTTGATGCAGAAGTTGAAAAGTCTTTCGTAATTGATGTTCACATTTTTTTCCTTTTGTTAGTCCTGCCTGTAAGTAGGTATAACATAAGGGAAATATGCCGATCTGGATGATTCTATAACGAGCGGGCGAAAACGTGCCTCGACGGATGTCGATGCACTTTCATTAGTATTAGGCTGGCAATTTTAAGTAAAAAGGACGGTACGCCTTGTTGGATGAAGCTAAAACTTCATCTGTGTGCCGAGGTTTATAGACGCTCTGCGAAGTCTAGCCCGCTAATTTAGGGGGAAGGGCCAGTACCCAAATTAATCTTTTCTAAGTCATATCATTGTTCCTGTTCGTGAAAGAAGCTAGGCGTACCGTCAAAAGTGCTGATTGTTCATGTGTCGCGATCACATGAACTCTCAACACGAAAAATTTTACTCCATCTAAAATTTCCAATGTCACTTAAACTTGAATTTGGCTAAAAAATTTCCTTCATCGGTGACTATCTAGTGATAGTGGAGTCAGCCAATCTTTTTCTTATCCTGCTTAGGATTCATGAACTAGGCGGGCACGCTATTGAAAGTACGGTAAACCTCAGCGGTGCTTTCCTCGCTGACTCGACACATGTGTAGAGGTACGTGTGTTAAAGATACTTTGTCTATCAACACGATATTCAATGTATCTTGAAGCTAAGTTAAGTGGGCATAAAAAGAAGGGAGCCTGTTGGCTCCCTGAGGTCATTTGTTCCGTTTTAATTTAACAATCCCAATACTTTTCCTGCTTCACGAAATCCATCCAACCTTATTTCAACGACCCTGTCCTGAGTGTTTTTAGCAAGCTTTTCCAGTTCTGCTAGTTGCTTGAGGAATTCGTCCTTTTGAATCACTTCTGACTTGTCGTCTCCGAGTTGCCGTTTGCTGTTAAACATTAACTCATAGATGAGGTCACACTCAGTAGCTTTGAACTTAATGCTGGTCGATAGCAGTCTTTGCTGGGTTTCACTGAATGATGATTGATTGCTGGCGAATATTCTGGAATGCGCCTTTTCAATTTGGGTCAGAAATCGTTGGCGATGACTGTACATGAAGACAAATTCATATAGCCCATCATTACTTTCCAGCTCTTGCAAATACTTCTGTAGAATTCTTTTTCGTAAATCAGCGTTGGATTTATTCTTCGCGTTAGAGGTTTCCATTTCAATAGCAATTTTGCACCCTGTGATGGCGTCAACGACGACAGTGTCTACTAGTCGTGGGTCATTAGCTCTGTGCTCTAACATTACTGCCAGGTCTGCTTCTGACGCAAATCCTGAAATTTTTTGATGCTTCGCCAGATTAAGAACAACCAATTGTACTGAAAGGTCATGTATCAGGTTCCGTTCGTTGACTCTGCTCGCATCGGAGCGCATATGTAGTTCACGGTTTAGCAAAAATTCTGCTTCTCTGATGCCGTGGGACGTCAGCAGAATATAGCCATTATCCGTGTTAGCAAAAGAAGGATGAACTACAATGAGTTGCTTCTTTTTCATGCGATTGATGAGCTTGTTTACCGCCTCACGGCGTAAGCCTAGGTGTTGTTGAATAACGCTTTTGCTGGATACCCGAAATGTTCCCAGTATTGCTAACACAGCATTCTCTCTCAGCATACCCAGGGTCGCAGGATCAGAAGCTGCTGTGCTTTTTATATGGCGTATCGATGATTCGATCGCCCTTTCCATGTAGTTCATTGATTTCTCCTTAATTAATTCAACACTACATAGAAACCAATCAGGAGAAATCAGCGGGGCAGGGCAGTATGCTCTGCATTCTGCCCGAGCTTCGCCAGGCTAAGCATAATGCTTAGCGATTGTGATTTTCTGGCGAAAACCACAAACAACTTCGTTGTAGCAACGCTTCTGCAAGCCAGAGTGGACGCGACTCGTCGCTACTCTGGCACTTGTCGCTTTGCGACGGCGACAGAAGCGTTGCTCGGAGTCAGCTACCGCTGATTTAGCCACATTCCACCAAGCTCTACTCTGGGAAAGCTGCGCTTTGAACATCCCATCGCAGAGTTCACACCACTGGTGTTTCAGTTGCCTGCAATTACTCCGTAATTACAAGCAATTTTGCTTAAGCAAAATGAAATCTGGCTAAATCTGCGATGCTGACTCCGGCTTCGTCGATTACTGTGTTTCACAAAGCAATCAACTACGCAGCAGTTGTTGAGCTTCGCTCAAGTGTTTTAACAAACTCTTACAGAGTTTGTACTTAATGCTTTTTCAAAGCGCCAATGCGACAGCAATAGTCGTGAAAACGACAAGTGCTTTTCTAATTCTGATTAGACTTAAGTAGAATGAAAGGGTATTAATGAACAATAATCCCTCAGATAGAAGGGATAATGTTCGGAAGGAGCCGAAAGATGAACGATGTAGTTGTTAAAAACATAAGCCAAACGAAAATTGATATCCAAGTCGAAAACACCTCGACATTTTCTCTAGCTGCCCAGCAAAATGCTTATCCTGTTTTGAAATCCATTCGAATAAGCTTCCCTAAGGATGATGAACAGGAGCTTACATCGTTTAATTCACTTACTGTCAAATTGAAAGCAATTAACGGATGGGTCGAAGAAGAAATCTGGTATATAGACAGATTAGAGCCAGGCCAATCTATTAGTTTGAAGATCAAGGAACTGAGATTTCCTTTTGAAAAACTGTTCGGAATTACAGAAGAGGTTTCTCACGATCTTTCTTTTATTGTCCTTGATGAAGGTCAGAAAATCTTAGCTGAAAAACATAAAAAAATTCATGTGTTACCAGCAAACTATTGGGGAGGTGAAGAAAGGCAGCCAGCTTTGTTAGCTGCTTTTGTTAAGCCCAACGGACTTTACGTAGAATCACTTATCAGACAAGTGGCAATCGTACTCGAACAAGGAGGGTTTGGTCGCTCTGTAGATGGATATCAATCTAATACCCGAGAAAAACCATACGTTATGCTTGCTGCATTGTGGAATGTGGTATTCAAAGAAAAACTTGCATACGTAAGTCCTCCACAAGGTTTTGCGACTTCAGGCCAGCGTATCAGGTTGGCTGCCGATATTAGTCATTCGCGAATGGCTGCTTGCTTAGATTCATCTTTATTATTTGCCAGTTGTATAGAAGCGATGGGACTTAATCCTGTTGTGGCTGTTACGAAAGGTCATGCATTTGCAGGGGCATGGTTAATAGATGAGAAGCTTCCGATTCTAACCAATGATGATCCTCAGGATATTCGGAAAAGAATTGATAACAGAGATTTAGTCTTGTTTGAGACGACTCTGGTCACCAATGATTCGCTAGTAACATTCGAACAAGCCAAAGATCATGCAAGAGATTTGCTTTCAGAGGAGAAAGAAACAGATTTTGTAATGGTAATCGACATTGCGCAGGCCAGGGCGCAGTCAATAAAGCCAATGTCCACTGTAGAGGAAAAAAAGGAAGAATCTACATCGTTAGAGGGGGCTGATGAACTGGATTTACCTGTGATTCCTCCATTGCCTCCTGTGAGAAAAGATGAGCAAATTGTAGTTGAAACACCAGAGACCAGAATAGATACATGGTCTAGAAAGTTATTGGATCTCACGAAGAAAAATAGCCTGCTTAATTTCAGTGATAGGGCAATATCAATAAAATTATATTGTCCAGATATTGCAGCTATGGAAGATATGCTCGCTGATGGTACAAAGTTTAAATTCTTATCAGCTCAGGAAAGCCCGCATTTTGACCCGAGCAGAGATAGTGAGATGTTCAGACTCCAAACTGGGTCAGATGTTCATCGGGACTATGCTCTGAATCAGTTGAAAAACAATGTGCTTATTGCTAATCAGCCAAGTAAGAGACTTGAGAAAAATTCAGTAGAGCTGTTCAGAAAGGCTAAGAATGATTTAGAAGAAGGTGGTTCAAATACTCTGTTCCTGGCTTTAGGGTTTCTGAAGTGGAAGGAAAACCCTGAAGATTCGAGAAGTTATAAAGCCCCATTGATCCTCATCCCCGTTAAATTAACAAGACGAAGTGCCAGAGCGCCCGTATATGTTGAACAATTGCAGGAAGAAGAACCTATTTTCAACTTAACGTTAATAGAATTCTTGCAATCCGAGCAGGATATAAACCTTAGTGAGTTCAAAGATGAATTGCCGGAAGACGATAGCGGGATAGACGTGCCGTATATCTGGCAGCGTGTAAGAGATGCAGTCAGGGAGCAGGCTGGTTTTGAGTTGGTAGAAGAACTCGTATTAGGTTCATTTTCATTTGCTAAATATTTGATGTGGCGTGATCTTCGAAATCGGCTGGACGATTTAAAAGAAAATATGTTCGTCAAGCATCTAGTTGATAACCCCCGCGACCCTTATCCACAAGAAAGCCAGTTTATTGAAAGGGAAGAAATAGACGATAAGCTCGACCCCGCCAAAATATATACACCTCTCAATTGTGACAGTTCGCAGTTGGTTGCTGTCGATGCCTCGGCACGCAGTCAGGACTTCGTTTTAGAAGGCCCTCCCGGCACAGGAAAGTCGGAGACAATCGCAAACATCATTGCTCACAATCTCGGACTAGGCCGAAAAGTTTTATTTGTTGCAGAAAAAATGGCGGCATTAAATGTGGTTTACCGTCGTCTGCAAAAAGTAGCCCTAGACCATCTATGTCTTGAACTACATAGTAATAAGGCCAACAAGAGAGCAGTCTTAGATCAACTGAATATCGCATGGCAAAAGCGAGAAGGTCTGAATCCCAGAACCTGGGATATGACGGTTTCAGAACTAAAGGGGAAGAAAGAAAAGTTAAATAACTATGTGAGAGCACTGCATCACAAGTCTCAATTTGGTTTATCTGCACGAGATACAATTTCTGTTATTGCACTAAACAACGAAACTTCAAAGGTAAAACTAGATTGGCCGCAGGATATTCAAGCTGCCCCAATCTCAACTAAAGACGAACTCCTTGCCACAGAAGGCTTAGTTGAACAGGTAGCTATTGCATTTGCAGACGTCCGTGATTTAGATATAAGCGCGTTTCAAATCGTATCAGCAACAGAATGGTCAAACCTCTGGCAATCAAATCTTCTTTCTGCGATTCAAAACTGGCAAGCAAAGTTCAGCATCCTAAATGAGAAGGTTGCTGAAATACTTCCCATATTTTCGCTAGAAAGGATAGAGAGAACTATTTGTAATCTCGACAAACTAACCAACATAAGTGTTCTGGCAAATCTTGCGTTAAAGAATGACATCGCATTCGCAATTGATACAGGTGCTAAAGACAGACTTGAAATAATTAAAGACTTGTCGACTGCTAAGGCTCAGTTCGATGAGAGCATCAATTCGGTTGCTCATGGTGTTACATGTGACAATCTCGACTCTGTTCCTGTGAAACAATGGCGGCTATTAGCTGAAGAAGCAGAAACTGGTTGGTTAAAATCATTTTTCAATAAACGTAAAATCAATAGTGAGGCTGTTTCGATAGGCATATCCAAAATTGACGACTATTCAATTTTTGATCAGATCGAAGAATGTCAGAAGCTGAAGAAAGTTATTGAACAAAAGTTAGTCCAACTTGAAGATTATCCAATTTGGATGGGCTGGAGCACTGAACCACGTGCTATTGATGGGAAGGCTGAAATAGGATTAAAGGTTCGTCAGTGTCTGTCTGCATTGATCAGCTTAACTGATGAACCTGCTGAAATTCTAATACCCGCCAAAAAATGGTTTGTTGATGGCAGAGAGTTCTTAGCAGAGTCAAAGCTCTATGCTACGTCTGAAGCGTACCTAATCGCGATGAATGAATTCAGTATTCAAAACGATGACATCTCTTCAATGGGGCTGGATATAGAGGCTAATAAATCACTTATAAGCATTGACGAAAATTTCAACGACATAGCTTCAAACGCAAATAAATTAAAAAATTGGTGTGAATGGCAGTCAGCAAAGCAAAAAGTTGCTGAATTGAACCTTCAAATTCTTGCTAGCAAGTTAGAAAATGGGGAAATTGACTACAAGGAGTTAAGTGAACAGTTCCGGTGTGGTTTTTGCGCTTGGCTAGCTCCATTACTGATCGATGAGAGCAATGAGTTAAGGCAATTCAAAGCATCAACGCATGAGCAGACAATCGAAGCCTTCAAAAAGCTTGATGAAAGGGTTGCTCAGATTACAAGTGATTACATCATTGCGCTCGCTTCTCAAGAGAAACCCTTCAAAGACGGAGAGGGAAACCCTAAAGAATTCGGTGTGCTTTCCAAAGAACTTCAGAAGAAAACTCGACATATACCTATTCGCTCACTGATTACGGAGTTAGGTGAATCCTTACTTGAGCTTACTCCTTGTCTGATGATGTCACCACTATCAGTCGCACAATTCTTACCTTCTGATTTTAAGGGGTTCGATTTAGTTGTTTTTGATGAAGCCTCTCAGATGACGACCTGGGATTCCGTTGGCGCAATTGCACGGGGGAAGAACGTCATCATAGTTGGTGATCCTAAGCAAATGCCACCTACCAACTTTTTTTCCGCTGGAGCTGGTTCAGATGACCCTGATGAAGAAGATCTTGAATCAATATTGGATCAGGCTCTTGCGGCTAGGTTACCTCTGAAGAGATTAATGGGGCACTACCGCAGTAAGCATGAAACCCTCATCGCTTTCTCTAATAATAAGTATTATGAAAATTCACTCGTTACTTACCCATCTTCGGAAACGAAAGAATCCGCTGTGTCGCTACACCGTGTCAATGGCATCTATGCCAAAGGTAAAGGGCGCAATAATACAGTTGAAGCAAAAGCCGTTGTCGCAGAAATTGTACGTAGGCTCCTTGACAAGAACGAAAGTGATAAATCAATCGGTGTTGTAACGCTGAACACTGACCAGCAAAGAACTATAGAAGACTTACTCGACGATGCAAGAAGACAGCATCCAAACATAGAGCAATATTTTCAGGACGGGCCTGATAAAGAACCTGTATTCGTGAAGAACCTGGAGTCAGTTCAAGGCGATGAGAGGGACATAATAATGCTTAGCTTGGCATATGGCCCAACCGAGCCTGATGCCAAGACCATGAGCATGAATTTCGGGCCGCTAAATAAGAGTGGTGGCGAGAGAAGGCTGAATGTCGCTATCACGAGAGCAACAACAGAAGTTGTTGTATTTAGTAGTTTTGACTCATCGATGATAGACCTGAGCAGAACTAACTCTCTTGCCATAGAGCATCTCAAAAACTTCTTAGAATTTGCCGAAAAAGGCCCCATTGCACTGGCAGAAATTGCCTACGCTGAACATGGAGCAGATCAATTTGATAGTGAATTTGAGCAAGCGGTTGCTCAAGCGCTTCGCTTAAAGGGCTGGAAAATTCAGACCCAGGTTGGTGTTAGCAAATTCAGAGTTGATTTGGGAATTCTTCATCCAGATAAACCTGGAAGGTATATCGCTGGTGTGGAGTGTGACGGAGCTACTTATCATGGCTCTCCAGCTGCAAGGGACAGGGACAGAGTAAGACAGATAATTTTGGAAAGCCTTGGATGGAGCATTGTTAGGTTGTGGTCGACTGATTACTTCGTCGACCCTGAATCGGCCATTGATAAGGTAGATTCAAAATTACGTGAAATTCTTGATTTGGAGAGGGAGAAAGATACTCTGCAAGAAGCAGAAGCAGAAGCAGAAGCAGAAGTTAAGTCTGATTCAGCAGTCTTAGCTAAAGGCTCATCACTCAATATAGTTAGTAATAATTCAATAGAAGATGAAGTGCAAAGCCATGAAGGGGCGACCAAGCTGCTTAATGCTGCGGATTATTTTAAGCCAGAATATCAAGAACGACTTACTCAATTAACAAAAGAATTGTTAACTGAGAGGCCTGGTATAACACTGCATTCATTAGCCCTCGAAGTTGCCAATTTACATGGATTGACCCGCACCAGTAAAAAGCAACTTGATTATCTAAGACAGGTTGTCGAGAACTTTGCAGGAATTAGAGAAAACGCAGGTTACTCTCCGACAATATGGAGTTCTCCTGAAGAGATTGTAGAACTTATTGAATGGCGAGGTCTTGAACCTTTTGGGTATGAAAGAAAGTGGAACGAACTAGCATTTGAAGAGGCTTTGGGGCTTGCAAAATATGCTATTGGCAAAGATTCTGGTGATCCTGTCGATGTTATGTGCCAAGAGTTTGCTTTGAAGAGGCGACATGAGACTACATTGCAAAAATTCGAAGAGTGGGTTTCAAACATTAATAAGCATAAATTCTCAGAGTAAAGCCAAATTATGCTCTCAAAGAAAATAGAGCACCGAAACGGTGCTCTAATAGTCAGAGAGATTTGCCATATACTCGTTCTTTGAGCAAGTGAACAAACAATCCGATGGTGTATATTGAAAAAATGTACACCCAACCTTTCAGTCCTATGAACGGATAATAAGGGTGAGGAACAAATTGTGTGATAAGTTGAATAAACCATACTGCGAATAAAATATCACCAATTACTATACACTCCTCAACAATCCACCTGAGGGTTCTTTCTTTTAACAGATTTCTTACAATCATATTTTTCCTTTCTATCTGAATGACCTCGAAGTTAATTAGGTTTAGGACTAGAGGATTTTCAGGGAGGGCAATGACTTTATAAAAATCTACGGAATGATATTTATTTTGTAATCTAAGAGCATTTACACATATATGTGAAAGCTCAATCATTGTTTGCTTAAATTACAAATGGCGATAGTAAAATTAATACTTGTGTCGTTATACACTTTAAGTATCAAAGAGATAGGTGTATTGTAAGGCGAGCAAGGTATTAATAAATTACAAATAAAAACAAGGATCTGTTATGAAATTGTCTAACGTGTTGTCTATTGTTAACCAAGTTGAAAAGTCTAAGTTTATCAATGCTATAGACAGAATATGTGGTGATGCTGTAAAGCACGATAAAAAAATTGCGGCTCAACTCGACAAGTTAGACGGACAGATTAAAAACGCTTCCAGTACCGATATTACTCAACTTTTTAAAATCGTGCTTCCTTACTTCGAAAAGTCAGTCAGGGAACAGCTTGCAATGCTTGGTGCACAAGCGACGCTTTTAACAAATATTATGAGCAGAGATGGTAACTGCATAGCTCGTGTGACTTGGGTTGAAACGTTGTACACAAAAGAGTGGGATGTTATCAACGACAGAGCAAACGAACTCAAGTCTGAAATTGAGGCGGTCGATGATGGTGAGACGTTTACCGATGGTAAAAGGCTGGGTATTTATTATGCTTGCCTTAAAGAGGCATATTCGAATGACGAGCGTATTAACCGTGAAGCTAAAATTACGGATGACGAACGTGGCATTCTTAACGTTCTTGCCAAACAATTGGATGTTACAGCTGATGACCAGGCAGGAGTCGAGCACCTGATTGACGGCATCCCGAGAAATGGTGTTCAGGATGCTTTAAACGAGTTGCGAGAAATCGGCTTAGTCTTTATCAGTAGAAAGCTACAAACTGTGTATGTACCTGATGAAATAGTTAATCTGTTACATCGGTTACAAGGTAAAGAACTCGCAGATAAGCATTTACTTAGAATATTACGAACTCTCGGTGACGCAGAACTTTCGAACATTCTGAAGAATCATCGCAAGAAAATACGTGGCGTAGAGCGGAAAGAGAAAATTGAAAACATAATGAAGCTTGGCGTCCCAGCATCACAATTATTACAGGATGACTTGTTTAATGAAGACTCTAACGTTAATGACAAAAAAGAGCGACTCAAGCTGCTTATACAGGATTTAGATCTTGAGTTAGACAAGTTGGGAACCACGCTCGATGAAAGAACGTCGCTAATTCTATATGCGTTGAATACCAGCACAGAGAAAGAGTTCAATGCTCTTAGCGCAACAGGCTTTAAAGAATTATTTGCCGCCCTTCAGAATCACTTTCCATCTCTAAGTTCAGTTCTTAAACAGGAGTTTGAACTGGAAGAGCAAGAAGAGCTTGATGTAGAAAAGCTCAGGGCTTTGAGTATTACGCCTTACGACATCCTCTATATGCTTACGAATGATGAAGTCAAAGCTGTTGTCGAAAGTATGGGTATCAAGAAACGCGGTAATCTTCGCCTTAATATTCTTGCGAGTTTTGCGGACGCGACAGATAAGCTCATAGACAATTATGGGGCCTTGGCACGGAGAGACCTCGCAACATTAAAAGCTGACAATATCGAGATAGCTGAGGCTGACTTGGGCGTTAAGTTCGAAGAGGTTACCAAAGCTATATTTGAACAGCTGGGATTGTTGGTCGATGAAGACCTCCGCAGAGCCATAAACACAGCTAAAGACAAAGCTGATGTACTCATTTCACTCAGTGAAGACGATGTAATTGTTGGGGAAGCTAAAACCTGCAAAAACGGTGATTTTGCAAAATACTCTACTACTTCACGACAGGTTAAGGCTTATGTAAATCGATGTGAGCAGGCAGGAAAGCGAGTTGCTCAGGTGCTTATTGTCGCTCCAACGTTTTCTGATGACTTCGTAGAAAGTGCAGAAATGGATACAGAAGTTAATATCTCACTTCTTGAGGCAGATGGACTGAAGAAAATTCTTGATGCATATAAAGCGCGTCGTAACCCCAAGTTTTCTGCGAAGTTGTTTACCAAAGGTGGTCTTCTTAAAGCTGATCTTATAGCAAAAAATATTTAGCAAAAAGGGGCTAAAATTATGCCGCCACGAACTTTTCCAATTTAGGTAATCAGCCCTCGAAGTTATTGGAGGTCTTTTGTTTATTGAATACAAACGGAAGTTTTTAGAGAGTTAAAAGGCTAACCACTTGATAAACATAATCGAAATTCAACAACGGATGACCCAGGGGTTTACCAAACCTTGGCTGTGCCGTGGAGATGATGGAAAACTTTACGTCGTTAAGAGGTTGAATGCCGCATATCTCGGATGTATCTATGAATGGATTGCAGCCCAGTTGGGTACTCGATTTGGCCTGCCTGTACCTGATTCTCAACTAGTGTATATCGATGATCTTCTAGTTGAAGGCGACGATGAGTTAACTAACGATTTGGGATGTGGAATCGCGTTCGCTTCAGAGTTGAAAGATAGCTTGCAGGAAGTGAATTTAGATAGACTTAGGGAAGTAAAAAAATCTCTGTTATTAGATCTTTTTATGTTTGATTACTGGATAAAAAACAGTGATAGAACGCTGACTGATAAGGGGGGCAACCCTAATCTCTACTATAACATCGTTACTGGCGATTTGGTGGTATTTGACCACAACTTGGCCTTTGAGCATGACTTTTCCAGTCTTGATCACAAAAGTATTCATGCAGCGAGTTCGGTAATTAAGGGGCAAACTGATCTATTTACAGATGTGATTGATAAAGCACACTATCAAGCTAAATTTGAAGAAGCTATGTTAGACTTTGATGCAGTCATTAATATCATACCTCGAGAATGGCTCGATGGACTTAAAGATGCCGATGGAGAAATAGATAGAATACGGGTACTATTGAACGACTTTGTAAACGAAAACTTTTGGGAGGCTTTAGCATGATTAACAGCAATTCTGTATACGAGTATGCAGTAGTACGCTTTATGCCTTTCATTGAGACAAGAGAGTTTGCAAACGTAGGTATTGTCTTGATCGAGCCTAAAGAAGGACGGCTTATCTTCAAGGTATCTCCAAAACGTTTTGGCAGAGTGACGAATTTCTTCGAAGAAATGGATAAACAGCTTTACAAACAAGCGGTTGAATCATTTACCGATGAATTAGCGAGGTTACAGAGCTTTTGTCGAGCAAACCATCTAAGAAGTAAAGAATTAATCGGCGTTTTTAGAGAACTTACGCGTCAGCGTGAATCTGTAATGCATTTTGGTAATGTCAGCAGGGTTTTAGCTAATGAAACAGCTGAAAAAATGTTGGATAAGTTGTATCAAAAATTTGTTGCCCGTGATTTTGTAAATCAAAAGTACCGAGAGCAACAAATGGTCAAAGCTCTACGCGAGACTTTCGCTAATGAACTGGCTCACAAGTACAGCGAACGAAAGTTAAAAGCTGGGATTTACGAATTCACACTTCCTTTTGTAAGGAATACTAGTCAAGGCAAACGTATTATTAAACCGTTGGCTTTCGATCAGAAGACCGCAATGAGTGCTGCTGAGCATGGACTTATGTGGGTGAATCGGATGAAGGCTTTAGTTGAGAAGAACATTGTTATGCCGGAACAGGCGCTCATTGCAGTAGAGCCTCCCCTAAAGCCACATAATGACTTCAAAGAGGTTTATGACGAAGTCACAGGCTCGGTGGAAGATCTCGGCATTAATTTAGAGCAATTTGAGAACATAAGTAAAATCGTCTCTTTTGCTCGTGATTCTGGGGATTACATCGATTCTTCAACTTCGTGGCAATAGTTTAGGCCCCTAATTCAGGGGGCCAAATAGGGGCCAAACTGAGAGTTATATTCAGTTATATTTAGTGATGAAAAGAATGACAACAACGCTACAAGCCGCGAAATATCGCGTGCCAGCACAAATCAACAACGAAGCCTCATTTGGCTTCAAAATGCCGTTTTAAATAATTATGTAAAGCTAGAAGCGATACAGCTTGCAAGTATTTTGCGAGTGAAATTATAGAAAATCGCCGGCAACACGCCGGCGATTTTTATTGAAAATTTAAAATGTTGCCGATGGTCAGGCAAATGCGTTGCGCATTACTTTTCTATAAATGCTTGTTCTATTACATAATGCCCCTGACGACGCGAGTTAGCTTTCGAGAAGCCCTTGTCGTCTAGCATAGACATAAGGTCTTGTAGCATGTTGTCGTTGCCACATAGC
>PBYL01000470.1 GCA_002729595.1 Thalassovita sp.
AAACGAAAAATAAGCATATTACAGCGAGTATAAACTATGCTCAAAGAATACAAAATTCGATATTGCCTAAGCAAGATTTACTAAAAGATATATTTTCTGAATATTTTATCTTTTACAGACCAAAAGATGTTGTAAGTGGTGATTTTTATTGGGCAACAACTAAGAAAGATAAGATTATAATTGCTGCGGTAGATTGTACAGGTCATGGAGTTCCTGGTGCATTTATGTCATTAATTGGAAATAGTTTAATGCATAAAATTGTAAATGGTTATGGAGTAACTGAGCCAGATGAAATTTTAGAATTGCTCCACAGTGAGGTAGTAAATACTTTACAACAAAATGAAAATGGTGGGCGAGATGGTATGGATATGTCTCTATGTACCATTACTCCATCTAAAAAAACGATTGCCTTTGCTGGTGCTAGAAATCCACTTTATGCCATTAAAGATGATGAGTTTATCATAATAAAAGGAAACAGAAAAGGTGTTGGTGGTCAATCTCGTAACTTAGATGAAACTTTTGATAAACATGTGCTTACTTATGAGAAAGAAGTGAGTTTGTATTTGTTCTCAGATGGTTATCAAGATCAGTTTGGTGGAGAAGAACGAAAAGTGAAATTAGGGCAAAAAAGAATGCGCTCTCTTATAGAAGAAAATGCGCATAGACCAATGCAAGAGCAATTATATGTGCTCAAAGATGCATTTATAGAGTGGAAACAATCCGAAAAGCAGATTGATGATGTACTAGTTTTTGGAGCTAAAATAGCTTCGTAAACACATTTATCATTTTTGGTATATTAAATTTTATCAGGCCAAAATATCTGTCTCAAGTTTTCCAGTACTATCTGAGAAATTCTCAGTTTCTATTCCTAGTGTATTAAGCATACTTACAAAAAGGTTTGACATTGGTGTGTGATCGTCAAACCTTTCATATTTGCCGTGCTTTATGCCCATATTCTTTCCACCTGCAAGAATTAATGGATAGTTTACGGCATCGTGTGTAGTGCTACAAGCACTCCCGTAAAGTACCATTGTATTATCTAGCAATGAACCATACTCATCGTGGGTGTTTTTCATTTTATCAAGGAAATAGGCAAATTGTTTAGCAATCCACTGATCGTAGCTACCCCATTCTTTCCAGTGATTGGCTGATTTATCGTGGCTAATGGTATGGTGACCGCGACTTAAACCCAATGCGAGTTTTGGGAAATTTTCTCCCAAGCCAAGACCATCTTCTCTTGCAATCATATAGGTCATTACACGAGTTAGATCGACTTGCATGGCAAGTACCATGAGATCGATAGTAGATCGAATATAGCTTTCTGGATCAACAGATGCATTTACATTAAAATTTAAATGGTTGGCATCAAAATCCTTCATCGGAACATTCAACCATTTTTCATTTCTTTTAATTTGTTCCTCTACAGAATTAATAGAAGTCATGTATTCATCTAATTTCTGCTGATCGTTTTTACCCAATCGCTTTTGAAGACGCTTACTGTCTTCCAGAATCATATCTACAATTTTTTGATCTTGTTGCAGGCTTTTCTGTCTGGCATTTGTAGTTTCACCTCCACCGGGAGCGAAGTAACGTTCAAAAATTTGCCTTTGGCGATGCTCAGAAGGCAATGCTTTTCCAGTATGATCGAATGAAAGCGTAGATACACGAGATTTATACCCAACACCACCATCAGTAGATAGAGCTAGATAAGGAATTCTAGTATGCTTACTAAATTTCTGTGCCACAACTTGGTCTACAGAAATGCTATTTTGATATTCATTTCCTCTTAAATCTCCACCTGTTAGCCAAGTATCTCCGGCAAGGTGACCAAGTAAATTTCTACTTTTTGGGTGACTTAATCCGCCGAAAATAGATAGATCATTTTTATAAGGAACTAGTGGAGAAAGTGTTTTTGTGAATCGAAAATCTCTGCCACCTCCCATAGGAAACCAACTCCAATCTTTATAGTCTGGATTGTTTACTGGAGGAAGCCCAACACCATTTGGGAAATACATAAAACATAGTCTCTTAGGGATTTCTGCGCTTGTACTACTACCTTCAAAAGGATTTCCCATTGCTTCCATATAGGGCAGCATACAGGCTACGCCCAGACCTTTAAGAAATGTTCTTCTATCTAGTTTTAAAGATTTCTTCCCCATAATGTTTTTGATTTGAATTCTCCCTTAAATGATGGACTCGTTACGATATTTTCGAAAATAGATTGAAACTTGTAGTCATCTTCTCGCACTTCTCTCACAATCGATTCGATTTCTTCTTCGTCTACAAAAGTTACATCTCTACCCAATGCATAGGCATATAAATATTTTACCAGTGAGCGAGTAAAATCCTCACTTTTCATTTCTATAATATATTTCTTAATTTCATCAATGCCATCCACCTCATGGCCATTTGGCAGTTCTGCTTTTGCATCAATAGGCTTTTCTTTAGCCATTGTTTCGAAGCGACCAACAGCATTGTAGTTCTCAAATGCAATTCCGTAAGGATCAATCTTTTTGTGGCAATCCATACAAGAAGGGCTATTTCTATGAATAAAAAGCTGTTCTTTAAGTGTTAACTGTTCAAAGCCCGGAGTTTCCGGATCGAGTTCTGGAACATTCGGTGGTGGTGGCGGGGGAGGGCTTCCCAAAATTTTTGACCTTAACCAAACCGCTCGTTTAATCGCATGCGCTTGAGTTCCATCAGAATGTCCACTTAAGAAAGCTCCTTGTGATAATAGCCCACCTCGATGCATCTCAGGTGTAATCGCAACTGGACGGAAATAGCTGCCTTTTACACCTTCAATTCCATAAAACTCAGCCAAATTCTGATTTAACATGGCAAAATCAGATTCTATCAGGTTGAAAATACTCAGATTTTCTTTAAGTACATGATGGATAAAATGATTGGTTTCATCGGCCATATCTTGTTTTACAAATCGAGTAAAATCTTCGTATTCGTTCACATTTACACTCATTGCTTTATGGCGATCGACTCTTAGCCATTCTTCTGCAAAAGTTTCAATCATTCTCCAAGATTTCTCATCTTGTAGCATTCGATTTACTTGTTCTTTGAGCGTACTTGTCTCATGTAAATCACCATCTTCTGCTAATTCTATTAGCTCATCATCTGGAGGAGAATTCCAAAGAAAATAAGATAAACGAGAAGCTAAAAAGAACTCTTTTTCATCTTCTGAGGCCTCCTTTTCTGGTTCAGCTAAATAGATAAAGTTCGGTGAACAAAGCACAGCAACAAGCACTTCTTTTACTCCATCTTCATATCGATCGTAATCACCTTTAATATTATTCCAGAATTTCATATAAGGCTCTATGTCCTTATCTGCCATTGGTCTGCGATAAGCTTCTTCGATAAATTTTTTCAGAACTTGTTTGGTGTAAAGCTCTTTGTTGTCTTTATCTGGTGATGAGAAAAATATTTTCTTATGGCTTTCTGGTGGCCAATTCGGATAAAATGGTGCTTCAAATTCTAGTGACTTAATTAACAATGGAGGTCCAGAATCTTGATTATCTTTTACCAAATAGTCATTCCATAAACCGAGAATCATGATGTTCGCTAGAATTTCTGTCTCCACTGTATCAATTACAGGAATTGGCAAGTTTTCGAGTCTTCCTTTAAAAACATAAGTTTCTGGACTGCCAAGTTTAGCTGTCACATTTTGGAAGTTATCAAAGGTCTTATAATCCATTCCATCATCAGTACGAGCTCCAGCAAAAGCTCTAATAACCGGAACATCATTATCATATTTCGCTCGACTTTGCTCAGCTTCAGATTTCAACTGAATGGTAAGCGGATGTTCTT
This sequence comes from Thalassovita sp., assembly GCA_002729595.1. Classification (GTDB taxonomy): domain Bacteria; phylum Bacteroidota; class Bacteroidia; order Cytophagales; family Flammeovirgaceae; genus Chondrinema. The sequence goes on from PBYL01000470.1 coordinate 3,817, forward strand.
CTGGAAATGGAGTAACAGTTACTTTACTGAATCCAACAAAGAAATTACCACCAATTTCTAACGTGTGTTCACCTGCTTTAAGAAATGCTAAAGTAATAGGTGTTGTCAACTCTTTTTTATTTGCTAGAGCTTTATCAAAATGCAATCGTTCTTGTATTTTGTGTTTGTCTACCTTCAAAGTCATCGATGGCATACCATCATCAGCCACGTATGGATGAGAAAAATCGATTTGGTAATAGCCTTCTTTAGGAGCGATGAATTTATATTTTGCGATGCTCTCACCTGTTACTTCCTTAGGAACTAAAAAGGCATTTTTTAGCTGTAGATTTGATGTTTCTTTACTATCTTTTGCTTCTAAGTTTATCACTTCTCTTATTCCAAAAGCAGGTTTTTTAGTCCTTAATGCTATAAATCCTTCTTTTTGAGAATACCACTGATAGCCTTTAGAAGCTTGCACTCTAAACTCAAAATCACCATCCATCGGAAAGTAATCTTTGAACAACAATTTTAAATTTGGTGAAGGGCCTTGCCAAGATTTTGGAGTCACTTCTTTATGTGGCAAAGCTGAGTAAAGCATAATTCCCTCATCAACTACTTCGTAGCGATCTGCATCAGAACCACGCATACCAACCCCAATATTCATTTTTATTTCTGTAAGCTGCGCTTCTTCTAAGCTATCTAAACCAGTTTTTGGCTTGCCATTTTCATCTAGAATTTCGACAGTAAAATCGTCAGAATTAATTGGAGCACTTTGGTAGCCACCAACCATTGCAGAAGGTTTTCCTACGCCAATTCCTTTACCGAAAGTAATTCTGTAGTGTGTTACATCTGGTTTTTCAGGAGTAGCGATGGCTTTGTCCAAAGCTTCTCTAGCAATTTGTTTGTAGTATTCTATATGGAGTGGAGAGACTTGTAAAACATTACCATTGTTACTGAATCCCATTTCGGATTTACCATCTTCTGGCAACACATCGCCGAAGCGTACAGATACATTCAGTATTTTATTGAGAGAGTTTGTATATTGATTACGTGTTAATCTTCTAATTACACCTGTCTCTTCTGATTTTTTAACCTCAACGGCATAATGTATCGAAGCTGTAATCCAATCTACGATTACTCTTCTTTCTTCATCATTTAGTTGATCTTCTTCTTTTGGTGGCATTTCACCAGTGTTAATCATGTTGAGCATTGCACGCCATGTTTCGGCATCTTTACCCTGCACCAAGTCTGGATCGATGTTATCTAAACGGAGTCCGCCTTTCTGTTTTTCTTCGTTATGGCAGCTAATACAATAGGTTGTAGTAATCGGCTCAATATCTTTTACAAAATCGTAGGAGTCTAATGTTTGGTTTACAAGACTGGCTTCCATTGCTCCAATACCATCTAATTCGTATGGGTCGTCTCCAAAAAGAGATTTAAGTTCTGGAGGTAAACTTTCTGTTAGATAATTGGTACCATGTGTTAGAGAGCCTCCATAATGACCTGTTAAACCTAGAATTACCACATTTAAAAGTAAGGCTTTATGGTAATTGGTGAATTTAGAGATGGATGATGTTTTGGTTTGTTCTCTCAATACTAAAAGCCAAATACTGAGAATAACAGTAAATAGTCCAAACCATTTGTGCATAACTAAGGTCTGGCTGCCATATCCACCGGCTACTGCAAGAAATTTACCAGCAACAATTGTGGGTACTGCAGATATAATAGCAAACCATAATAATATATCGCAGGCTGGTTTTAGCTGAAGTGACGGGCGGAATAAATTGAGGAATTCTAATAGAAAAAGACCCAGAAGCACACCTATGGGAAGGTGCACTAACAATGGATGAAAACGGCCTATAAAATCCAATGTCCAGTGCGATCCTCCTTCTCCAAAAGGAATGACTACAAGAAATATCAAAAATGCAGAAAGTAATGCTGCACCATAAATAAGGTTTTTTCCGGTAGTGAATTTTTCTATGTTATTCAATTAATGTAAAGTTTCTGCATATTAAAATTTAGATTCTCTGACAATTTTGTAAAAAATTAGATTATCAATTTTGCCATTCCTTTAAGTTAAGAAAAATTCAAATCTTTATATGTATATACACAGACAGATGTAGAAAAGCCAGTGCTGAATATGGTTAATCTGATTTTAAAAAGCTATAAATTGATACTATAAGAAAGAAATGTATCCTAAACGAGGATGATTTGTTCTTGAAAAAATAAGTGTATAAAACTCTTATAATACAATTTCACATATCAAGGAATTTAATATAAAATGAGGTTTTAAGCTATTATTCGGAGAAATAACAACTTATATATTCTCTTGACGGAAACCTAAATTCTATAATAATGCTGTGAGCCAATCACTACTTCTTTGAGAAGTATAAATAGTTTGGGTAAAGACTAAATTTGAAAAAACAATACAGAATGGTGTAATAAACAATATTTTCAGATTAATGTAAGTTTGTCTGTACTTTTCTAATTCTGAAACAACTCATGAATATTATCTATTAAAAAGGTAGTATCTCAAAATACCACTTTCTAATTATGCTTATATAATTTAATTGAAAAGATAACACTGTGTAGTTTCTTAAAAGGGGTAAAAAAAATAATCTGGTGAAGAAGATTCTAAAAGCTACATATGTATCAAAATTTTAATTTTTAGAAAAAAATGATTCAAGAAGTATCAAAAAATGTAAATCTTCGACTTGTAAGAAAATTTTCTATCTAAAATTAATTATAGTCCTTCTTCTAAAAATACTTTTCGTATTGTTTTTGTGTTTAGGCTATTGTCTTTTATGAGCATTCTAATTTTAAATTATACTTTTCGCAGATTGATAAAAACTTAACAACATGTAAATGATATTATACAAGTATAATGTGCTTAAGTTTTTTCGGTTTAATAATAAAGAGGTTTATGTGTGATTGTGGGCAATGTAGAGGTGTTATAGGCCTATTTTACAGTGAATAGAAAAGGTTGTAATGTAAGTAAATATGAAAGAATTAATGTTAAAACGATATGTGTGTGCAGATATGAAAAAGTTGAAAAAGCATTTTAAAATAATTCCTTCTTTAGGATACCTTAATTTAACAAATAGGGTAATTATAAACTCTATTATATTGAGAAAACTGATGGTTCCATTGTTTATAAATTACTATCAACAATAATGAACACGGCTATCAATTTTTCACACATCTTAGGAAAGCTTTCAATTATAGGTGTTCTCCCGGCAGAAGATAGAGCTATAAGGAATAGCAAAAATATGTTGGTTTACTTGGGTATACTCATGTCTGGTGGAGGTATACTTTGGGGATCAATTTTATTGTTTCTTGGCCTATACGGACAAGCTTATATTCCTTATGGTTATGTAGTCATCACATTCTTTAACTTACTTTATTTCAATTATTCAAAGAGGTTTGATTTTGCTAGAAATATTCAAATTCTTATAAGCTTAATGCTACCTTTTGCCTTGCAATGGACTTTGGGAGGTTATCTTTCATCGGGTATTGTAATGCTTTGGTCACTTTTATCTTTGTTTGGAGCAAGCATTATTAAAAGAGGAGAAGGAGATTTTTGGTGGTTTATTATCTTTCTTGGATTATGCTTTTTCTCGTATTTTATAGAGCCTTATTTAGCTTATTTACGTCCTGAATTGTTGAATCACGATATTTCAACGTTGTTAGCATTAATCAATATTTCTTGTATCACCTCAATCATATTTTATCTGTCGAAAATGTTTTTGAGAAAGAATAGTTTCTTGACAGATAGTAATGGTCAATTAAGAAGGACACAGAAACAGCTATCTCAACAAAGTAAGATGTTAGAACAAAGTAACTTTGAATTATTGAGATACCAGAGAAGAATAAATGAAAGTATTAATGCAGCACAAACTATACAGCAAGCATTTTTGCCTGATCAGCTAACCTTACAAAGCACTTTTGAAGAACACTTTATATTGTATAAACCTAAAGACATTGTATCTGGTGATTTTTATTGGATGCATAAGCTTGATAAGAAGACTATTTTTATAGAAGCAGATTGTACTGGTCATGGTGTTCCAGGTGCTTTTATGACACTAATCGGAAATGCAGTTTTCAATCAGATTGTGAAAATAGAACAGGAGTATGATCCTGCCTCTATTATGTATAAAGTAGACAGTTATTTAAAAAGTATTCTTCAGCAAGAGTTAACTAATAACAGAGATGGTATGGATGTTTCTGTGTTAGTTATTGATGAAAAAGAAGATGAATTAGATATTGATTTTGGTGGTAGCTATCAACGTATGGATTATTATGTAGATGGACAACTCCATACGGTAAGAGGTTCTAGAAAAAGAATTGGAGGTATAGAAAACCCCAATAAGAAATTTGAAACTAGTCATTTAACTCTTCCAAAAGATGCTGTTATTTATTTGTACAGTGATGGTTTAATTGACCAAAACGATCCAGAAGGTAAGAGGTACGGTTCAGAAAGATTTAGCAATATGTTAAGCTGTGTGGCTGATTTACCTTTAAAACAACAAAAGGTAGTCATTTCAAACTCGCTTAAAAAGCATCAGCAAAATATGGAGCAAAGAGATGATATTACAATTATCGGATTAAAGTATGCTAAATCTAGTGTTTTAACAGCCAACTAACTTTTCTCTTTGGCAAAAGCAGAAGGTGAAACACCATAATAATCTTTAAAAGCTTTTGAAAAATAACTCTGGTTGGCAAAACCTGTTTCTATTGATATTTCTGTGAGGTTTCCATAGCCATTTTTGATAAGCTCTGCCGCATATTTGAGTCTGTATGTTCTGATAAACTCTGTGGTAGATTTGCCTGTCAGCGCTTTTAATTTTACATGTAGAAAAGTTCTGCTCACACCTAACTCCCTTAGTAATTTCTCTCCATTAAAATCAGAATCTGATTTATATTCTTCGAGTACTTTGTGAGCCTTCTCCAAAAACTTTTGGTCCTGAATGCTCATTCCTATTACCGATACATCATCTACCTTATTTGATTTATAGCTTTTCCATAGTCTTTCTCGTTGTTTCATCAAATTTTTGATGCATGCCTCTAATTCAATCTCGTCGAACGGTTTGGTTAAATAAGCATCAGCCCCAACTTCTAAACCTTCAATTCTATTTTCGGTCATTACCTTGGCAGTAAGCAGAATAATAGGAATATGACTAGTTAGAATATCTGATTTTAACTCTTCACAAAGCATATAGCCATCTTTTACAGGCATCATCACATCGCTTATAATAATATCAGGCACAATTACTTTTGCTTTGTTGATACCTTCTTGCCCGTTAGAAGCAGTTTCTATTTTGTAATCATATTTCAAACAAGATTTCAGGTAGTAAATAACATCATCGCTATCCTCCACAATTAAAACCACTGGCATATTTGTATGATGGTTCATTTCTTCCTCATAAAGCGAATCTTCTACTTTGTCATCAGTATAAACTTTTTGTGGTTCGACACTTTCAAAACTCTCTTCAACAAGGCTAGCAGTTTGAGTAATAGGTAATTGTATTGTGATTTCTGTACCAGTATCGAGTTTACTTTTTGCTTCAATTTTTCCATTTAGTAGTAAAACCAGTTCTTTGCTTACTGCTAATCCCAAGCCTGTTCCAGTATCGTTTTTTAATAAAGTTTCATCTGCTTGATAAAAGCGATCGAAAATGTGTGTGAGTTTATCTTGAGAAATACCGATGCCCGTATCCTTTACTGTTATCTGTAAATATGCTTGATTGTCAGCTATAATTTGATCAACCAACAAATAGATTTCTCCACCTTTAGGCGTGAACTTTACAGCATTAGAAAGCAAATTTGTAACAATGTGTTGAATTTTATCTCGATCATAATCCATATAAATGTCTTGTACATCGGAAATAAAATGGATGCTCACTTGCTGGTTTTCAGCCAATGAATGGAAAGATTCTGTGAGATATTTAAGATAAGCAATAACGTTTCCTTGGCTCAGATTTACCCTTAATGCTCCACTTTCAATCTTAGAAAGATCAAGCATTTGATTTACCAATTGAAGTAAAGAACTAGCATTTCTTTTAATGATCGCATCTTTGGCCAAACCTAAAATAATTGTAAGTGGAGTTCTAAACTCGTGAGTGATATTGGTGTAAAACCTTGTTTTAAAACTGTCGAGTTCTTGCAATCTTTGAGCTTCTGCTAATTGTAGATTTCGGTTAATCTTATATCTGTAAAATGTAACTAACAATCCGGCAATTAAAGCGATATAGATTGTACAAGCCCACCAAGTAGCCCACCAAGGAGGCAGTATGGTGATGGCAAGTGAAATCCCTTTTGTATTCCAAACTCCGTCGCTATTGGAAGCTCTGACTTTAAAATTATAGCTACCAGGGCTCATATTGGTATATTCCACAGTATTTTGATTGCCAA
>PBYL01000471.1 GCA_002729595.1 Thalassovita sp.
TCATTTTCTGGCACTTTCAAACTAGTTTGCTGGTAAGCATTATCTACTTTAACTGGTCTTACTGATGTAATCGGCAAGTCTACCAAAGAACCAAATGAAGCAATATCTGCATCTAGATCAGGGAATACAGCGATTGATGTTCCATTGTTTATGGCTCTTTGCAATGCAATTAGTAATGCATTATCAATCTCATGTAAATTTTCCAGAACTATTAAATCCGCAGAATTTAACACATTGTAATCCAATGCATTTACATCAAAATTGATTACCTCAAAAAACGACTCATTGCCATATACATTCGGCACAAAAGAATATCTGCCATCATGAATGTTTATTATCCTGATTTTTGGAGCAACCTTTAGAATAAAATAGAACTCATTATCAAAAGATACTGGAAAATCTTCTATCTCAAGTTTGCAATTTTTCTCACCTGCATCACTTACTGCAAAAGTGAGTTCAAGTTCTTTACTCTCTCCTGCATTCAAACTCAAAGTTGTACTAGAAACCTGCTTATCGTCTATATAAAGTTTAATAGAGCGGTTTTCAACTTCCTCATCACCATAGTTAATTACCTTTACAAAAAGCTGGTTATTTTCTTGTTGCTTAATGAAAGGATTATCTAACCACACAGAATCTATGTAAATATTGGTTTTTCTGTTTGCTTGCAAAGGCACAAGATAGAAATTGTTTAAAGAGTCTGGTATAAGAGAGCCCAAATCACCTATCGATGATTTTTGGAAGTCAGAAATCCAAAAAATATGGTTTCCAGACTTGGCTCCATTATCATCTACTGCTTGCAGTTGACGAGTTAAAATATGATCAAGGCTTCTACCCGAATTACTAAAACCCAACTCATACAGCTTTTCATTTAAGCGATCTTTTTCATAAAAAAAGCTCAGGTTTCCTTCTAGGCTATTATCAACTAATTGAAAAAGTGTGTTACTAGAGAATATAGCAGAAATTTGATCTACATAAGAAACTCCCAAATCAAAAAGTCTTTTCTCATTGTATTCATTTTGCAAACTATAAGAGTTATCCATATAGATACTTACATAGTTGCTATTGTTGAGGTCGCCAGCATTTTTATTAGGAATAAATGGCCTAGCAAATGCCAAAACAAGAAAAGTGATAAACAATACTCTGGCTAAAAGTACCAGCAAGTTTTTCAACTTGTTTCTTGAGTTGGTAATATCTTTTACAGAACTCAAAAAAGCTACATTGGTAAAATAAACTTTCTTAGCTCTTTGAAAATTAAAGAAATGGATAATTACCGGTACGGCAATTAGCGATAATCCGAATAAGTAAGAAGGGAGAAGAAAATTCATAAAAAAATATCAAAAAATAATCTACACCTAATTAACAACAAACTCAAAAAATAAGTATTCTCTAAAGAATTTATGGGTGCTATCAATTTTACTGATCTGTAACTAACCAGTCGATGCCAGTTCTTTATTATTATAATTCTAAATATAACCAATAAAAGAACTTATTGATTCAGAAAACAAAAATCAGAAAGATATTCATTCATATCCTTCCTTGTATTCTTAAATGTACATAATATCTAATAGCAGCAAACAAAATCAGGGAAATAAATTCTCCTTCACTTCCCTGACTTTATGTATGTTTTAGTATCTATTTAAATCAAATACTATCTGGCAGTACCGCTTGAAATGATATTACCAAAATACAGTGCATTAAAAAATAATTTGTTGGTACCATACCAAAATGCTCTAAAGTTTGGATTGTCTACCATAGAAATTACCTTGCCCCTACCTAAGTTATCAACTAAAATTCCAGCAGAACCATTAATTCGCTCATAATTATCCGGATGCACATAACCACTCAACAAAGATTTTTCAGTATAAATTAATGGGGTTGCATATGGGTTTTCATGTTTTCTAATAGACATATTACCACTTCTAAAAACTGGTATTATTTCTTCTCTATAACCATATCCTAATGGATGAGTAATATCGAGCTTCGCACTAAATATAGCGCCACCAGTCACTTTAGCTCCTCTATCGTTGCCATAATTAGCATAAGCCCGAGTATTATATTTATCGTTGTTGCTACCTTTTACAAATTCAAGATTTACTAAACCATTATTATTTGCCCAAGAAACAGCCCCGCTTATGAGAATTAAAGTATTACCATCTCTCACCCACGATTTTAACTTTTCTATACCCGAAGCAGATAAATTACTGTAGCTGCCACTTACCATTACAATTTTGTTGTACTTTGAAAGATCAATACGATTAACATCAGCAGTTTCTACTAATGAAATAGGCATTTCAAACCTATTGTCCATTAAGTGCCAAACCTCACCTGCTTCGTAACTTCTTACACCATCTCCTACCATCAACATGGTTCTTGGCTTGTCTACTTTTAAGAAGTTTCTACTACCTAAATCTGATCCTGTTAAAGAGTAGCCACTATTTATAGCATAAAAATCAACCCCATCTTCTTTACTCACTTTGCTGATAAAACTATAAATCTCATCTGCTGGCATATTTTGAATACCAAGTGGAATGAGGATACTTCCATATGTGAAATAGTGCTGCTTTTCTCCAGACTTTGCAGAAAATGGATTGGTAGTAACTTGCGCTTTTATCCCTTTTTCTAATAATTTATACAAAGCTCTAGGCGCATAATATCCATCCCAATCAAATACATAAGCGTAAGTAGATGTGCCACCAATAACTTCACCTTCTTTAAATGCTATATCCGTTATTTTATCTCCTAATGAAACTGCACTTGCTGCACCTTTGCCTAATTCTGCATATGGTAAGTTAAAAGTGTAAGGAAGTGTCCAAGCAGAAATATCGTAGAAAAGACTGTCGGAAAATTCGGTTTGGGTACTAAAAACACCTTTAATAAGTGAGTATTGAGATTGATTGAGAGGAATTAAGTAAGAACTTCCCTTCTCAAAAGTTTTTCCATTTGCCTGAAAATCTTTGTTTACCTCATAAATATCTACTTTATGTTGAAGTAGTATTTTTGTAAAGTGATAATTCTTTGCGGCATCATCAGAAGAACCATATAATATCGCTTTCACTGGGTCAGCATCTGCCCGATTAACTGCTTTAGCATAAAAGTCTTGCTGAAACTCCAATAGCTCTTTCCTCATTTCTATACCTGCTTTAAATGTAGATAAAGCTGTAGTCACATGATTTCTAATGGTAAATGGAAATCTCAAAACACCATTATCTGTATCATGCGCATGCCCTCTTGAACTAGCTTGCTCAAACAATATACCTATGCTACCTTGTACATCTGGATAAGTAGAACCTTTTCCGTAGTAAAAATCATCGTAATTTTCTTCTGAGAAATATAAAGACTGAATGTCATCCAAGGCTTTCACATGATACTGGCCGATTTTCTTGGTGAGTTCAAAATTCTTGTATGGTGTATTTGGATTAACTCTAGACAAAGCTCCCGGTTGAAAAAAGAAAGTTGAATTAGAGCCCATTTCGTGGTGGTCTGTTAGAATATTAGGCATCCACTCCTGAAATTTCTTAACTCTATTTCTAGATTCCGGATGCTGTACATACAACCAGTCACGATTTAGATCGAACCAATAGTGGTTTGTTCTACCACCAGGCCAAACTTCGTTTAGCTCTCTTGTGTTTTCGTCTGAAACCTCTGTCTTGCCCTTATGCATATTTACCCAAGTAGCAAATCGATTTAGTCCATCAGGATTATAACTAGGGTCGAATAAGATTACAGAATTACTCAATGCATTCTCAATCTCTTCTCCTTGAGCAGCAGCCAGATAATAAGCAACCGCCAATGAGGCATTCGCACCACTTGGCTCGTTGCCATGAATGCTATAGCCCATCCAGATTACTACTGGCATATTTTCAATATCTACTCCAGATGCCTTATCTTTATCCGAAAGGAGCAGATGTTGTTGTCTGATTTCTTCAATGTTTTTTTGATTTTCTGGTGTGGTTATAGTCAATAACAGTTGTGGTCTGCCTTCATAAGTTCGGCCAGTTTCTTCAATTGTAACCCTATCAGAAGATTCGGCCAGCGCTTTCATATAATATACTAACCGATCGTGAGTAACATGCCACTCACCCACTTCATGACCAATTATAGATTTAGGTGTGGGAATATCAGGATTATACTGGATATCTTGAGGTAAATAATAGCTTAAATCTAATGCTGGTTGTGCGTAAATAGCGTGAGTTATGATAATGAATATTAAAATAGGTAACTTTCTCAACATGATAATTTTATAATAAATATTAATAATGTTACATTTGCGGTCAACTTTAAAAAGAAAAGGTATAGGCCTTTTTTAGAAGCGTTAAATTTAAACATGAGATACTGAAGTGAAAAATCTAGGAACAATACTTGGAGCGATTGCCATCGTAGCGTTAATTCCCCTTTACATTGGGCAGTTTTCTGGAAAATCAGATAAAGCTGATTCTTCCTCAAGCAAAGCAGGATCAGTAACAGAAGCTGGAAAAATAGCTTATGTAAACTTCGATACGCTTGTTCAAAACTATAAACTGTACGAAGAGCTTAATAAGCAGTTTATGGACAAAAGGGATAAAGCTGCAAAACAACTTGAAACAAGAGGTCAATCTTTAGAAAGAGAATTGGTAAGTTTTCAAAGAAGAGCTCAGGCTAACTTATTATCTCAAAATGAATTTAACACTTTGCAAAGAGATTTAGCTAATAAACAACAGCAGTATCAGGATTACCAACAAACTGTTTCTACTGGTTTATTAGAAGAAGAAAGAGATTTGAACCAGAAGTTATACAACAATATTTTAGAATATTTGAAAAAATATAACGCTGATAACAAATTCGACATCATCTTTAACTACCGTGAAGGAGAAAGCATTTGGTTAGCTCAAGATGCATTAAACATCACTCAAGTTATTTTAGATGGTCTTAATTCAGAATATGACACAACTAAAACTGAAGGAGACACAAAAACTGAAGAATCAAAATAATTTTACCATACATTATTCATAAAAAAAGCGTCGCTAGCGACGCTTTTTTTATGTCTTATTATTTCTATCATTCATCTCTTAAACACTTAACCGGGCTAATTAGAGCAGTTTTTATCGATTGATAACTGATGGATAACCAAACAATTGAGAGTGTTAAAAATCCGCCAAGTAGAAAAACATCTATAGGCAAACCAATGCGATAATTAAAATCGCTCAACCATTCTTCAGAAAAATAATAGATTACTGGAAAGGCAATTAAAAAGCTCAATCCATATAAAATTGTAAAGTCTTTAAAGAGCAAAACTATTAGCTGCCTAAAGTTGGCTCCTAATACTTTTCGCACGCCAATTTCCTTTTCTCTTTGCCTTGCATTGTGCATAATGAGTCCGTAAGAGCCCAAACAAGAAACAAAAATGGCTAGTATGGCAAAAGCCGCGATTATATTCCCTAGCCTACGTTCTACCTGATAGTTATTCATTATGCTTTCATCCAAAAAATTAAACTCAAAAGTCTTCTCAGGAAAAAACTCTTTCCATTTAGTTTCGATGCTGGCTACAGATTCTGGCAGATTATCAGAATTAAGACTTATTGTAAGCTCAGAAAATTGAGGAACTCCGATATGTAATATGATGGTGCCAATTGGTGAGCGAAGATTGATATAGTGAAAATCTTTAATAACACCGATCACAGTTCCATCTTTACCTTCAATATTTATTTCTTTGCCTATTGCCTCTTCGTTGCTACCGAAATTAAACTCTCTTACAGTTTGCTCATTAATAATCATCGCATTGGTATGATCTGTACCTGTTTCGATATTAAAATCTCTACCGCTTGCAAGCTCTAAATTATAGGTTTCAACAAAATTGTAATCCACAGAAAGTATGGGTGAGAAAACAGGATTTTCACCCTCTTTGCCCTCATAATCAACCATTCTAGATACGATACCAATTCCAGGCAAATCAGAAGATAAAGTAACTCCATTTACATCTGGCAACTTTAGAAGTTCATCTTCAAAAGTGTTAAGTCGCTGTCTCATTTCCCCATTTACACCGCCAAATACAGTATTAATACTCTGAGAAAATAGCGGGATAGTTAACATTTTTTCTGTTTTAAAACCCAGCGGTCTGTCTAGTAGAAAGTTTAATTGTTTAAAGATGAGTAGCGCACCTGTAATTAGTATGATTGAAGCTGCAAACTGTACAATTACTAAAAGCTGCCTAAAGTTAATTTTCTGTCCGGGTTTGGTAGAAACCTTGCCTTTTAAGGTGGTGATCATATTTAATTTAGAGATAAAAAAAGCTGGATAGCTACCACCAAGAATCCCTGTAATTACAAAAATGCTAATAAAAATGAATAGGTTAAATGGGTTCAGAATGTCTGAAATGGTAAGTACTTTGCCTGTAAGGTCATTCATTTGTGGCAATACTAAATTTACTAGTCCTAAAGAAAGCACAAAACCAAAAAAGCAGACAACAACAGATTCACCAAGAAACTGAGCGAACAAATGTTTAGACTTCGCTCCCATTACTTTACGCATACCAACCTCTTTAGCCCTTCTTATAGACTGGGCAGTTGATAAGTTTATAAAGTTGAATGAAGCAATAAGCAATGTAATAATGGCAATGGCTCCAAATACATAGATATATTGTATATCGCCCTGAGACTCTGGATTTAGCCCAATACCCGAAGAATATAAGTGAATTCCTTTGAGTGGCTGCAAACTAAATACTTGCCCTAAATGCATTCTTTCTGGAGCGTATTCATCAACCATATTTTCTAAATGCTTATTTACGGCATCCAGTTTTTGTCCTTCTTTCAGCAACACATAAGTACTTGTATGAGAAATTATCCAGTTTCTGGTCAGGTTGTCTTCAATTCTTTGTGCAATGTCGTCACTTTCCAAATCATACATATTTTCAAAAGGAATAAGTATGTTAAAATGGAAATGTGAATTCTCTGGAAAATCTTTTACAACACCAGCTACAGTAAAGGCCTTATCACCTCTTAGATAAATTGTTTTACCAATTGGATTTTCTTCACCAAAATATTTAATCGCCGTTTCTTCATCTAAAACCACTGTAAATGGCTTTTCTAGCCAACTATTAAAATCACCCGAAACTGGCTCAAATGTAAAAATATCTTTAATTGCAGGATCGGTAAATACTACTTGTGTTTCTTCAAATACCTTGTCTTCGTCAGTTTCAGCCTTTTTCTTATTATCTATAATTACACTCGCATTTCTTATAAAAACTCTGGCTGCATCTTCAATTTCCGGATAGTATTCTGTTAATACTGGCTGAAGCGTAATAGGTGCTCTGGCAAGTCTTAATCCATTAGAAGTGTTATAGATAATTCGATGTATTCTCTCTTTTTTAGAATGGAAATTATCGTAACTCAGCTCATCATTAATAAACAAAAAAATCAAAATGCAACAGGCCATGCCTATGCTCATTCCTGTAATATTGATAAAGGAAAAAACTTTTTGACGCTGAAGGTTACGAACGGCTACTTTAAGGTAATTTTTAATCATGAATGTATGATTTAGACATAAGAGGATTTCTAATGAAATTAATCCTTATACATCTAAATAAGAATGGCAATTACACCAACGGCATGCATGAATGATTAAGCCTAATATGAGGGTTTACAAATGCTGACTTTAAAGAATTTTAAAAAAAATTAAGATTAGAGGATTACCTTTTTCGCTTCTGTTTATATAATGATGTAAGCCAACAAAACAAATTAGAAGGTTAAAGCAATGAACAACAAGGTAAATACGAGAAACAACATTCTGAAACTAAAAAATAATTTGAAAGAGCTTGAGCGCGAAGTTGAAGTAATGAAAATGGTTCTAAAAGACACGTATTCGTATAAAAAGATAAATCAACTGAACAGAAGATAAATTTAACTCTAACTTATTTGGTTTAAATTGTTAAAGCAAAAAACCTTCGCCAGATTATCTAGCGAAGGTTTTTCATTATAAATAAGTTATATAAATTCTAATCTTCTTAATTGAAAGGTAAAACCGCATCAGAAGATTTATTAGATATCAATACTTTATTCATATTATACTTAATAGTACATTCTCCAGAGGCTGCATCATAAGTAATCGCATCCATATCCGTAGGTAAAAATGTAGGAATTGTTACTGAAGTTTGAGATTCAACAATGAGTGGATTACTCAAAAACTCTACTTGAGAAACAGGCATTTTTAAACCAAGGTCTACAAATCTTCTACCTTCAGAAATAAATATTTCTTGACGCATTAAGTACAATAACTCTAAAGCTTCGTCTTCTGTTGATACAGCATCAATGTCAGCATCTGTAACTGATGTACCAGAAACGATTGGAACAGTGATCATGCCTTCATCGCGATCTAGTACTAATCCGCTTTTGAATTCATCTTCAGCACTAGCTCTCACAACAACAGAAGTAGAATCTGGGCGAGTACCTGGATTATCATTAGTTCTACCTTCAACAGCATCACTAAAAGTAGCAGTCTCTCTTGTCGCAACTAAAGCAACTATGTTTTTCATTGTTGTTTTAGCACCATCAATATCACCATCTGAAATAAGGGCTTCTGCAATTATTAAATGAGCTTCTTCAATTTTTAGAAGAGGTATTGCAGTTTCTTCTGTTCCACTTGGTGAATAATACTTAGGATCTAAGAAGTCTAGTCTTGGTAAAGGCTGTAAATCATCAAAGCCACCTCTATCAAACAATGCATCTTGTAAAGTATTTGTAGGACCATTTACAGCATCATATTCAATTGTTCTTAAATATGCAGCATCTGCAGCAATAGCTTCATTTGCTTTTAATACTGCATTTGATTTATCGCCTAATGCATAATAAGCTCTAGCTAGAGCCAATTTATATCCAGCATTTGTTGGAGAAATAGTCTCTGCTTGCTGAAAATCGCTAATTGCAGCATTTATATTAGCTTCTGAACTAACAGCTTCGCCATTAGGCTCTAATGGTAAAAACTCAAAGTATTCACCAGCTAATAATTCTGACAAACCTTTATAAAAAAGCATTGCAGCTCTGTCGTCTTCAGTAGCATCTTCATCAGCTGGAATAACAACTTCAATACCTTGGATAGCTGACTCTCTTAAATCTGCTAATCTAAACTGTAGGGTATTTACGTCTGCATCCTGATAAGAAATGTTTAGCTTATCAAACTGCTGATTAAAGAAGGTTTCTGTATTTACATAATTGTCAGAACCAAGTTCAGCAATAGTAACTAAACCATTATATGCAATCGCCATTTGGCGTTCAGTACCCACTCTCCAACCTGCCATCGGATTAGGAGTTCCTAATACTGCATCAATTGTTAAGTTCGGGTTTTGAACATTTTCAGTTGGATCAATAAAATCACAACTTACAGGTGCTATTAATACACCAATTAAAGCTATAAGTTTAATATATTTATTCATGGTAATTTATAATCTTGTTTAGAAAAGAATTCTTAATCTTTAAGTTTTAATTCTTTTTAGAAGCGTAATTTAATTGACCCCATATACTGTCTTGGAGCAGAGAAAGTACCATAACCATAAGCACCAACAGTTACTAATTGCTGTACAGCAGTGTTTGTACCTGGAAGTGTGCTTCTAGCACCAGCACCTGTTAACTCTGGGTCAAAGTTGGTTGCCGCATAAAAATTAAATGGATTAAGAATAGTAGCACCTATTTTAACACCTTTTATAAAACCGATTCCATCAGTAATGCTATTAGGTAAATTATAAGATAGAGAGATGTTTCTGATTTTAAAATAATCTGAACTTTCTACCCAAACACCTGCCATATCAAAGAAGCTTTCTCCTTTTGATGCCTCAGGAATACGATCATCATCAACTCCATTAAAGAATCTAAGTACTTCGTTTGTGTTAACAGCATCACCACCAAATTGGTAATCACCACTTACATAAAGAGTTAGATTGTTTTTGAATGTATAGTTAAGACTTAAACTACCAAAACCTTTTGGAATAGGATTACCTACGTTCGCATTTTCTTCCGCATCAACAAGACTTCCATCTTCACCAAATGTTGGTTTTCCACCTCTTAAGTAGCCAACTGGTAAGCCTTCTTTAACATATGGGCCTAAGAATGTAAAACCACCGATATTAAATTCAGGAGCACCTCCAGAGCTTACAACCTCATTTTCTACTGTATTAATAGAAGCATTGAAAGACAATTTATGCATGTCTGACTGAAGTATTTGGAAAGAAGATGATACTTCCCAACCTTTATTACTTATTTCACCTAAGTTTCTTACTTGGTTATCTTGACCTGTAGAAGGTGAGAAAGGAGCTGTAAAAAGTGCGTCTTCAGTAGTTGCGTCATAATAGGTAATACCCAAATTAACTCTATTTCTGATAAAGGCTAAATCAGCACCAATTTCGAATGTTTTTGTTCTTTCTGGCTTTAGGCTTATATCACCTGGTTGGCCTGGTTGGAAAGCAGGATTACCATTGTAAGGGTTTACCATCACAAGTGCATCTCTTGTAAATGGAGGAGGGAAATTACCAGCTTCACCATAACTACCTCTTATTTTAAATTGAGATATAGCTACTTCTGAAATACCATCAAAAAATCCTTCATCACTTAAAACATAAGAGAATCCAACTTTAGGGAAAAATTGACCTCCAATAGACTCACCAAATGCGGTGTTATAATCAACTCTAAAACCTGCTTCTACAAAGTATTTATCTTTAAAGCCAAGGTTAGCTTGAGTGTAATAACCGTAGTTAGATAAAACACTGATAAAGTCTTCTGCAGAAGTTTCTGCTGCGTTATTTACTGTTCTAGAACCTTCTGTTACATTACTTGCAACAATTGAAGACTGTAAGTCATCATTTCTGAAAAACTGAGCTCCAGCATTAGCTACAAGAGAAAAATCACCAAATTTCTCATCGTATTGAGCATTAAAACTACCAGTTGCAGATAAGAATGATCTATCAAAAACAGAAATTGAACCTTGATCACTAGTTCCCTCAGCAATAGATCCTTGTACTATTAAATATTCATTTGTTTGAATATCTTGCTGTCTGCTAAATCTATAATCCATACCTAAAGTAGCATTTAATGTAATTTGAGTAATTGGATTATAAATAAATGAATGTGATGTTTGGAAACGTGAAACATTTTCAGTTATATCAACTGTTCTCGCTACGTCCTCTACAAGTTGTTCAACTTCAGCTCTTTTAGCATCATCCCAATCTGCAGGATCTCCTTGCTGACCTTGGTCAATTCCATAAATACGGTCAAAACTTGAGTTAGCGTTTGGTAAACGGTTAAACTTATTTCTAGAGAAACCAACTGAACCACGATAATTAGCTTTTTTACTAATCTCGCCATTAACTGTTGTTCTTAAGTTGTATCTAGTTTGATCTTGACCTTCAACAAAAGAATTAGTATTGTAAATATTTCCAGAGAAGCTATAAGTTAAGCGTTCTCCACCTCCATTAATACCAAGTCTATAATTTTGCTCTAAACCTGTTCTAAAACCAATATCTCCTGTTTCTTCAAATTTGAAGTAATCTTTAGTTCCTTGAATAGCACCTAATTGAGTTTCGAATGTAATCGCTGCTTGTCCTGGAGTTCCTTTTTTAGTAAAGATCTGAATAACACCATTAGCAGCATCTGCACCATAGAGGGTTGTAGCAGCACCACCTTTTACAAACTCTACTCTTTCAATGTTCTCAACAGGAATATCTGCTAATGCACTACTTTGAGCACCACCAGTACCTAAAGATAAAGCACTTGCAGTATTTAAGTTATCTACCCTTACTCCATCAATATAAATAATAGGAGTGGTTGATACTAAAGCAGAACTAATACCACGAGATCTTACAATAGATGTAGTACCTGGAGCACCAGAACTCATATTAATTTGCGTGTTTGGTAACTGAGACTGTAACAATTGGTCGATTCTCATCGCTGGAACATTTTCCAAGTCTTTTGAGCTTACTACATCTACAGTTGTTGAAAGCCTTTTCTTCTGTACACCAACACCTTGTCCAGTTACAACAACTTCTTGAAGTTCAGTTGCATCGGTATCCAATACAACATCTACACTAGATTGGGCTCCAATTTCTACTTCTTTAGAAACAAAACCAATGTAGCTAAAAACTAATACACCATCAGTTCCTGAAACTGTAATAGCATAATTACCATCAATATCTGATATTGTACCCTTATTAGTTCCTTTTACTAATACGTTTACACCAGGTAAAGAACTTCCATCCTCAGCTGAGATTATTCTACCCGTAACTGTCCTATCTTGTGCTACCACAAATTGAGACAATAACAGCAAAACAACTACAAATAAACCTTGTAATTTTTTAACCATAATTTAATTTTTATAAGTGAATATTTATCAAAATTGATAATACCGCAGTAGTAAATCCCCTATAGAGTGGTATATCAATAAAAAATCACCCAAATATTTAAAATATGTTAAAACAATGCTATCACCCATAGAGGGTGAAATTATAGGTGCAAATACTTAGTTTACAGGTGGGATTATAAGTTTTTAAAAGGTAACAAAATTGAATTCTTAGGATTTAAATAAGAAAAAATGTACTTATTTTTAAATAACTATTTTAAAGTAATTTTAAAATGCCAATTAGTTGTAATTGCAACAAAAATGATAAATACTGACACCTTTAAAATTTTTAGAGTGAAATTGTGCTTTTAGTGCTCTATACAAATGAAATATTTTGTGCAAATGAGATTCTATACGATGTTTTTTAGCTTAATATTTAAATTACCCCATTCCGTACTAACATAAAATGATATACACAAAGCAATCCCCCCCTGTTTGGGTTAGGTAGTATTAAATTGATATGAAATTATTGTCTATGTAAATAGATTTTCAATACATTACCTATATAAGGTAAGTTTATTGAGAATATCTTAACAAAAGTATAATTGCAGGAAAATGAAAGTTGAGACAAAAATGAAGAGATAAGGATAAATCTTATCTCTATATATCTGGAAGGGGATATTTTTATAAATCAGTATTACAAGTAATCAAATACTTATACTGAATTCTAAATGCATAATTAAATGAGCTTGTCTTTTAAGGCTTTTTCAATAGCTTCAGCCTTACTGTTTACTTGAAGTTTAAAGTAAATATTTTTTATATGAGACTTTACAGTTTCTTTATGTATAAATAGCTCATCTGCAATTACTGTATAACTTTTACCTTTAGAGAGTAATTCAAGCACTTCTGTTTCTCTGGCAGTCAGTGGTGAGTTAGTGTTCTTCTGGAAAGATTCAACCACCATTCTAGCAATATTACTACTCATCGGAGCACCTCCGCTTCTCACTTCATTAATAGCATCGAGCAGTCTAGAATAGTCTGAGTTTTTTGTAATGTATCCGCTAGCTCCTGAACACAAAGCTTCGAAAACCAGCTCACTGTCTTCATGCACTGTTATAACAATAATATCAATTTCAGGATGCATTTTTTTGATCTTACGAGTACCTTCAATACCA